>JAJRXH010000541.1 GCA_024276395.1 archaeon | reverse complement strand
GCCCACGCAAATATCGCGATTGCCAAGGCTGCAATGATCATTATGGATCCTATCTTTAATGTTAATATCGGCATGGACATTGTCATGGCCATCATTGACGCGGGCTCAAGATTAGGAGACATCCTGCTTGAAGGTGGCATTTTTTTCATGATGTTCATCTCGCAAGGAATCCTATGCTTACCTCCTAATATTTCTATAAATATTTTGATGTTTGGGAGTGCATTTTCTGATGTGGAATGTTTTTATGGGTGTTGAATCCGATTTTACATCCATCATACGTGTTCGGGCTTTGTTCGTGATGGAATCTGAATGATTCCTGACAAGCATTTTTCAGATAGAAAATCTGGGAGTTTATTGTATCATAAATGAACATTACTACAAATCACCATTTTGAGGGATAGGATGTCAGAATCAGATAAGTGCGTTGCACTTTTTAGGGTCTGTTTAGTTATGAATCATTTAAGTCGTTAAATTTCGTCAAGAAACTCCACTTGATCGAACTGTATGGTAGTAGAATGCGCATTCCTCCTTCCTCATTAATATAATTCACGGGATGAGTAGTCTCCTGGAATCACTCAAGAGGCAGATGGTCACTCAAGAGACTCATGATAATCGTGTAGGACGGTGTTTGCAGGTGCTTTATTTCTTATTTATTTCTCAGGCTTGTAATCTTCGTTGTAGTTACTGTGGTGGCACTCCAGAAGACAGGATAATGCCCTTAAGAATTTCTTATGATATTGATTCCTTGAAGAAGTTTTTATCACGTGATGCGAATCCCACCCTCATTTTCTATGGTGGAGAACCACTGATTTTTATGCGAGATTTGATGCGCATTATGGATGAGATCCCAGCACGTTACCTTCTCCAGACAAATGGCCTACTCTTGAGGAAACTGCCCTCGCAATATCTTCATCAATTTGATGGAATTTTGGTTTCCATTGATGGTAGAAATGATGTGACTGATTGGTACCGGGGAAAAGGAGTGAATCAAAGAATCTTGGAAAATGTTCGATATATTAGAGATAAGGAGAACTATCGAGGTGATCTCATTGCGCGTCTTACAGTCTCCGAAAAGAGTAATATCTTCGAAGAAGTGAAATTCTTGGTGAGTGTTGAGTTATTTGATCATTACCATTGGCAAATTGATGCCTTGTGGGATTATCCGAGAGACTTACGGTGGAATAATTTTGATTATTGGCTGGAAGAAGTATACAATCCTGGAATCACGCGTCTCGTGAAATGGTGGATTTCATGGATGCTGAAAACTGGTGAATCTCTAGGAATAGTTCCGTTTTTGGTATTGACAAGGATTTTATTGACTGGAAAACCCGTTGGATTACAATGTGGTGCTGGTGAAGTAGCTTTTTCCATTGCAACAGATGGTACTCTTCTCCCTTGTCCAGTTTCAGCTGGGTATGAATGGGCTCGATTAGGTAACATTCAAGATCAAGAACCCTCTGCCTTGGTTGGAAAGATTGGATTAGAAGAACCTTGTGTGAACTGTGATGTGAGATGGATTTGTGGTGGCAGATGCTTGGTGGCCAACAAAACACAATATTGGGGAAAAGAAGGTTTCTTCAAGGTGTGTGAAAGCATTCGACACTTGATTGCTGAAATTGAGAATCATCTCGATGAGTTATGTCATCTCATCTCACGAGGGATACTAACAGAGAAAGCACTTGATTATCCCGCTACTGAAATGGGTTTGGAGGTCATTCCATGAGGACAAGTCTTTATGAGCTGCTATCTAGCAATGTTGAAATTGGTTATTAGATTCTTTTTTCCTTTTTTGGTCTAGTTGTCAGAGTTCGATTGTTAGCGTGAGTAATTTCTTGAGTTTTCGTGGTCGTGGAGGACGAGGAGGTCTTCGGTAAACAACGACCTCACTCTTACGGATGGGGTTTGTGGGTCGAGCCCACGGGATGGTTTACGAGGTCAACTCTCAGGGAACCGAGCAGATCCCAACTTTGTCCAACTTTTGCGCAGCTAGTCCAACCTTCGTCCCGATGACCATATTACAGGCGTCTCTGGAGCCTGCTTTGGAGGTGTAGTTGTTCTGGCATCTGAAAATACCACTACCACGGAAACTTTCACTTCTGTTCCACAGATGTGGCATTTCTTAGAAATTCCCTTAGGTGAGACCGTTTAACATGAATCCTTTCTTAGTGGGCTTTGTAGATTACAAGTTTCTTGATTTTGACGTGAATCTTGTTGGAGATCTGTCTGTTCACTTGTCGGCGTTGCTTTCCTCTTTGATGTCCGAGGTAGTTGAGGTTTTCGATGGCAATCATGACATTGTGGTCTTTAGCTTTTTCAACGACTCTCCGGTACACGTTGTGAGCAATTCACGTGTTAATTCCGTGTATCTTTTTCCATGAGTGTCTTATCTGCTTGGATGTCCTCTTATCCTTTTGGAAGCTTGGATTTCTGGAGTTCAGACCTTTCCAGTAATACGGAACCTCGTCGAGCAAATTGACTGTCTGACGATTCTACATTGCCGATTTTGCCATCTTAAGCATCGGCTAGCAGAATGGATTAATAAATCATTAGTCATTTGTATTCTTAGGATGAATGCAAAGGATCTTTATCAAAGAATTACCTTTTCAATGATAAATGCACTCGTGGAAGAGGGGTTAGAGACTCCTTTCGTATTCTGCACGCCAAAAGTAGTCAAGAATCGCGTAACGTATCTGGTTAAACGGGCTTTGACGGAACTTAGGAAACAAGGAGTACCTTCCTATTTTCAACATGCGCATCCGATCAAGACCAACTATCATCGCGAGATTGTCGAGGCAGCCTTCCACGCCGGTTCATGGATTGAAGTTGGATCTGTCATGGAGTTACGATTGATAGAAAAAATCCTAGAGAATGCAGAGAACAAGGATGAGTTAGTCATATTTTGTAATGGCTTGAAACTTCCATCTTACTTGGAATCCATCAAGAAACTTCAAAAGAGTGAAGTCCAAGTCATTCCAGTTCTTGAAAACGTGGTTGATGCTCGTCAAGTGTTTCGAGCGATGCCATCGGACTCTCCTTTGGGAATCCGGTTGCGCGTGCCCGGATCGAGATTTGGTCTTCCTTATCCGTACCTGCTAGACTTCATTCATTCTGGAGATTTGATGTCATCGCGGATTAAGCTTCTTCAAGTTCATGTTACTGATCAGACCTTTCTTTTTGACGCGCAGAGAAAAATGATTAGCAACTTGAAAGCCATTGCTTATGAGATAAATATTGAGCACGTCGAATTCTTTGATGTCGGTGGTGGGATACCTCAAGGTCTTACGCAGCAACAAGATTTGGAAATGCTAGATCATTATCTCATCCAAATGAGCGAGTTTTTACGTAACTTGCAAGAACAGGAAGTCGTGTTTCCTACTGTTATTTCCGAAGCTGGGAGATGGGTTGTTTCAGCGGCCGAAAATTTGGTATTTAGCGTGATTGGCAAGGAGCAAGAAGTCGGTGAGGAATTTTGGTATTACCACGTGGATGGTAGTTTCATCACTGATCTGATCGATGCTTTCTTGCTAGATCATCGATGGACTGTTTCGGCCATGCTACCCCACAAGATGACACCCTTGAGTGTTCCAATGGAGAAAGTATATTTATCTGGACTTACCTTGGATGAAAAAGATGTATATCCAGATCCCTCGAGGAATGATCCCTTGAGATTACCTCCTTTTGATGAATCACCTTATTATTTGGTTTTTGGTAACGTGGGTGCCTATCAAGAGAATTTGAGAAATATGCATAACTTTCACGTGCCGCGACCACGGGTCATTTTTACAGAAGACGGTGAGTATCACGTGAGACAGACTGCATTTGTAGATGATTTATTGTCACGATTTGGTTGGTAGCAAGTAATGACACGGCGCGTTTTGTGGCATGTTGCCTTTGATGATACAGATTCGCTAAAGGGAATGTGTACTACCTATCTTGCCACTGTCATCACT
>JAJRXH010000540.1 GCA_024276395.1 archaeon | reverse complement strand
CATGCTAAAAGATCTTGGTTTAAACTCAATAGAAGAATTATTTATCGATCTAGATTCTAGTTTCTTCGTGAAAAAATCGTTAGATCTTCCATCTCCGCATTCTGAGCTAGAGACACGGCGTTATCTTACTTCCATTCTTAATGCAAATCGACCACTAGAATCATTAAAAGCCTCATTTCTTGGTGCTGGAATCTATCGGCATTACATTCCTTCGACCGTGAATGCTCTTGCTTCTCGTGCAGAGTTTTATACAAGTTATACCCCCTATGCACCAGAGTTACAACAAGGAATGCTCCAAGCTCAGTTTGAATATGAATCATTGATGGCTGATCTTTTAGAAATGGATGTCGTGAATGCTTCCATGTACGACTGGGCTTCTGCTGCAGCAGAGGCCATTCTCACTGCTGTGAGATATTTCAAGCACAAGAGAAACGAAGTAATCGTCGCCGGTTATGTCGGTCCGGAACGCTTGAGGGTTATGAAGACCTACCTGGGTGGGCTTGATGTAAACCTTCGCTTGTTCAAGGCTTCGGCAACAAGTGGCCTTGTTCTTCCGCAAACACTGCAAGAGGGAGTGAATTCAAGTACCGCTGCGATATACATTGAGAATCCTAATTTTATGGGAGTATTGGAGGAACATCTTGAAGAATTGATGCAAATTGCACATGATAACGGGTCGTTGGTAATTCTTGGAATAGATCCCACGACATTGGGATATTTGAAATCACCTGGCGCCCTGGGAGCAGACATCACGGTTGGTGAAGGACAATTTCTGGGAAGTCCCTTGAATTATGGGGGGCCATCATTAGGAATCTTTGCCATTCGGTATGATCGGAAGCTTCTTCACTCGATGCCAGGTAGATTGATCGGACTTACTCACGAAAAAGAAGGCCACCACCGTCGTGCTTTTTGTATGACACTTAGTGCTAGAGAGCAGCATATCAAGAGAGCGCGAGCGACTTCCAACATCTGTACGAATGAAGCCTTGATGGCAATCCGAGCGGCCATTTATTTGGCTTTGTTAGGCCCGCAAGGTTTGAAAGAAATTGGCGCACATTGTCTCGCTAAATCACACTATCTTGCTGAAAAACTGAACGCTATTGGAGGCGTGAAAGCACCAAGGTTTGATGCAAGATTTTTCAAGGAATTCGTGATGCAATTGGACTTGCCTGAAGAAAAAGCTAGGAGGCTAAACGCATTCTTGCTCGAAAAATATGACATTCAAGGCGGCTATTATTTAGGTAAGGATTTCCCAGAGTTTAGGGATTCTTACTTGATAGCGACAACTGAAATGAATACCAAGGATGAATTGGATACATTTATTAAAGCTGTTCAAGATTTCATGAATCAATTCTGAATCTCATTCTAACGCAGAGGATTGCTGTCGTCTCAACTAAGATGAACTAACTCATTAGGCAAGGATTGTCTCTTGAAATGTTTAAATAACAAGTAGTTACGGACCGAGATTGCGAGATGGATGCAATGAGTAGAATCAAAGTTAAAGAACGAAAACAGGCGAATTGGGAAGAACCTTTAATTTATGATTATCACACGCCTGGAAAACGTGGAATGGATTTTCCAAGTTTAGATGCAGAATTCGTCCAATCATTGGAGAAGGCACTTGCCTCACTTCCAGGGTCCTTGAAGCGTGAGCAACCCCCACAACTTCCCGAAGTATCAGAAATCGATGTCATTAGGCATTACACGAGACTAAGTCAGATGAATTATGGGGTTGATAGCGGTATCTATCCGCTAGGATCATGTACAATGAAACATAATCCCAAGTTAAATGAAGAAATAGCATCTCTTCCAGAAGCAACAGATATCCATCCATATCAAGAGCAAGAAACCGTGCAAGGCGCCTTGAGAATAATGTACGAACTTGAACATTGGTTAGAAGAATTATCTGGAATGGATGCTGTTACTCTTCATCCTTCTGCAGGAGCACATGGAGAATTTGTCGGTGTTTTGATCATTCGAGCTTATCATGCGAAAAAAGGTGAACTTGATCAAAGAACCGAAATGATCGTGCCTGATTCGGCTCATGGGACTAATCCGGCATCAGCTGCCATGGCCGGTTTCGAAGTGATTGAGATCCCTTCGGGAGAAGATGGATGCGTGGATCTTGATGCGCTCAAGGCATCCTTGTCTGAACGAACCGCTGGTTTAATGCTAACTAATCCAAACACGCTAGGGCTCTTTGAGAAGGATATCAAGGAAATTGCCCAAATGGTGCACGAAGTGGGTGGTCTCTTGTATTATGATGGTGCAAACTTGAACCCATTACTTGGACGAATCCGACCTGGAGATATGGGATTTGATGTGTGTCACTTTAATCTCCACAAAAGTTTTAGTACCCCTCATGGTGGTGGCGGTCCGGGAGCTGGTCCAGTTGGCGTTAAGAAACATCTAGAACCATTCTTGCCAGTACCACGGGTAAAAAAAGATGGTGATCGTTACTGTTTAGATGATGATTATCCAGATTCCATTGGTAAGGTGAGAGGATTTCACGCGAGTTTTGCAATTGCATTAAGAGCTCATGCCTACATTTACCGAATGGGCCTAGAGGGATTGAAACGTTCTAGTGAACTGGCGGTCTTGAATGCTAATTACTTATTTCACCACGTGAAGAACATCAAGGGCTTTGAAGTGTTACACGCTCCAGATCGGAAGCGTTGGCACGAATTTGTCGTGTCAGCTCGACCGATGCTGAAAGAAACTGGTGTTTCTGCTTTAGACATTTCAAAACGTCTACAGGATTTTGGGATGCATCCACCTACAATCTATTTCCCGTTGATCGTCCCTGAAGCCTTGATGATTGAGCCTACAGAGACTGAAAGCAAGCAAGAACTTGATTTCTTCATTGCAGCGTTAAAAAAGATCTCAGAAGAAGCGTATTCCGGAAAAGCTGAGATGTTACATCACGTCCCGCACAATACTAGTCGTCACTTGGTAGACGAAGTTGCCGCTGCAAGAAAACCCGTATTATCACGTCGAATGGTTAGCGATCAATAACATCACTTAATGATTCTCTCTTTCCAGCTATTTATTTTGATTTGCTGAGTTATTTGATTTTTCTATGTTTGGCTTGACGCGAGATGTTTACCGTTAATAACAGTTTTTCGATGAAGAGTGATGGTCAATAAAAACTTGGCTCACTTGAAGGTACGCAAGCAAGATGCTCAACGCATCAAGAAGTGGTTACAACGGAATCAATACCTTAATCGTAATTTTAAGGTTCAAAAAGATGACGAACACGTTTTTTTTCCATTAACTTCTGAAAATGTTGATTTACCAGTAAATTTTTCCGGATGTCAAGTCGTGAATTTACCCGGCAAGCTGGTAAATCGTCCACCTTCCCTGGAAATGCTCTTTCGATCCTACCTCCCATCTTCTTTACATGATAAACTTCCGCGCTCCTTTGATCATCTTGGGCAAATCATCATCGTGAAGCTCGACAAGGACATCTGGCCTTGGAGATTCGAGATTGGCAAGGCTTTTTTGGAATCCTACCCGCGCGTTAAGGCTGTATATGCTAAAAAATCCAAGGTAACTGGTGAGTTTCGTGTTCTTCCCCTTGAATTGATAGCAGGTACTGATGTCGATTTCGTCATCGTGAAAGAACACGGAATTAAGCTATTTGTTCGTTTCAAGGAAGTTTTTTACAACCCACGTCTTGCTAATCAACATCAAAAAGTTGCCATTTCCATTCCGCCACGCGTGACTGTTTTGGATGCCTTTTGTGGCGTGGGAACATTTGGCCTGCATCTTGCGACCATGAAACCTTGTACCGTGTTTTCTGTTGATTTGAATCCCTTGGCCATCGAATGTCTCACGGAGAGCATGAGAATTAACCGAGTAAAACCTGGAAGGATCCATCCCATTACTGGAGATGTAACCACGGTCTTTTCTAAAAACATCAGTTTTGATCATGTTATTATGAACCTTCCAGAGTATGGATTTGAATTCTTTCCTTCAATGTTTGAACTCGTGAAAAAGGACGGAGGAATCCTTCATTTTCACGTCTTTGAAAGATTTCCTTCAATTCAAGATCAAGAACAAGTTTTGATTAACGTGAAGGAAAAACTTACCTCCCTCATTCGTTCTCATGGGCTTGGTGATGCTCATTTCATCGAAAGCCAGATAGTTCGTGATGTGGCACCCGGCAAGCTTTATTTATATTTCAAGATGAAACGTTTTACTAAGGGCTGAGGAGAGCGTATGTACTCATGGCAAGTGAACATTCTGAATATGAAGAAGAACGAAACGAGTTAATTGCGAGACTCAAAAGGTTAGGTTATCTCCCTAAGTCTGGTCCGATTTATGATGCATTCGTGAAGGTTCCCCGTCATGAATTTGTTCCCCTCTCGGAAAGACCTTTTGCCTACGTGGATCATCCACTACCGTTATGGGATACTGGAGCCACCATTAGTGCTCCTCACATGTGCGTCCTCATTTTAGAGTATCTACAATTAGAGGCGGGTCATATCGTGTTAGAGGTAGGAGCAGGAAGTGGTTATCAAGCAGCTTTGATCGCAGAAATGGTTTGTCCTAGTAGTGAATCTTCCTTAACAGAAGAACTGTGTGGTCATGTGTATACAATTGAAATACATCCTCAGTTAGTTGAATTCGCTCGTGGAAACTTGGAAAGAGCTGGATATGCAGATCGAGTGACTGTCATCCAGGGAGATGGAACACTTGGATATCCAGAAGCAGCTCCGTATGATCGCATTCTCTTGACAGCTGCTGGAAATGCCCCTCCCCCACCACTTGTCGAACAGCTTAAAGTCGGTGGCATTCTATGCATGCCGGTTGATCAAGGAAGTTACCAAGCGATGATGAACTTCGTGAAACAATCGGATGGAACGCTGAAAAAGGAGCATCTCACGGAAGTCATGTTCGTTCCGTTACGTGGGAAATTCGGTTTGGTCTCGAAGAAACGCTGGTTTTTTTGATTGATTTCATCGTGACGGCTTGGTTGATGGCTATTTGCCTTTCTTCAACAAGGTCCATCATGTGTCAAAGGATGATGTATGCATGCGCTTGAAAATATAACTTCTCTGGACAGAAAGTATGACAAGAAAGCATTCATCGAGTTTTGCTCGGGTTATAATCTGTTAGATGCGGAAAAGTATTGGTTCATTCTCAGTGTTTCGTAAAGAAGATCTACGAGTTATTTGAGCAACCATCCTCTTCCTTGAAGTAACTATTAAAGACGCGGAATACTTATAAGGAAGGCCATCCTAATTTACGTTGATCCCTTGAATGAGGGTCATTACTAGTTCTGGTGAACGAACATGAGCTCTGTATATAAGGTAATTGAACTCGTGGGCACGAGCCCAAATAGTTGGGAAGAAGCTGTTCAGAATGCCGTGAAGGTGGCGGCAAAGTCTCTCAAGGAGCTTCGAGTCGCCGAAGTCAGTGAACTGGACGTTAAATTAGATGAAAATGCTAACATTGTCCTTTATCGAGCTAAAGTCAAGCTTAGTTTTAAATATCTCCATGAAGAAGACTGAATTTCAGTTTTTTGTTAGCTTCGACTAACATCATTGCTTTTTGAAGATAAAAGACCGTCAATGTTCTCTATTATGGCGAACTTAGAAAATTGACGTATTCTTCCATTATTTTTTTTGCTTGTTTTTTCTTTAGTGAGGGACTTACGTGTTCAAAGCCATCGAATAATTTCAATTTCGCTCTTGAAATTTCTCGTGTGAGATGTCGTGCCATTTGGGGAGGCGTGATCGTGTCAGCTGTTCCATTCATCAAGAGGATGGGAATATCCTTTCTTTCTTTTAGCTTTTCAATGCAATCACGGTAAAATTCAATTTCCAAGGCGAGTTCATTCACGTAATAATTGAATAGGATTTCCATTGTCTTGATTGGTGTGCCTTCCAGCATTGGGTAGACTTTTCGTTCGATGATCCAGTTAATGATTCGCTCTTTGATTGTCAAATCCTTGTACGGTTTTTGGAACAAGGCTGGCGTGTAGACTGTTCTAAATAATGGCTTGAAATTGTGGTGATTGACTCGTTCATCAAGGATTGGTTGGAGTTGTCTCAAGGTATCAAGCCTTGCTGAAAACAATTTTTTGGTGATTTCGCGATCTTCTATTAACAAGTTAACAACTCCATAGGCGCCGATGCTTGCAACTCTTTCTGGATGGAGGCCTGCAAATACCTGGGCGACCAAGCTTCCTTTGCTCACGCCGAACAAGTGTGCTCTTTCAATGGAGAGAGCATCAAGAAGTCCAAGCAGCTCGTTAGCTAGTCCTTCTAATGAAAAGGTCTCTTCCTTGGGAGTGGAATGTCCAATGCCTTGGTAATCATAGAGGAGAATGTCGTATTGCTTGTTGGTAAGGTTCTTGAAAGAAGGTACGTAGGCTGGCAGCCATTGTCGGTGGTTGAATATTGAACCGTTCAGAAAAGCAACTGTTTGACCACCATTCTTTTCGAGAGTATAAAACAATCTTACATCATCATTAATTCGTATTAGAGGCATGTGTTATCCGTCCGCTTTATTTGATTTAATCATTGACATCCTTCCAGATACTTTAGAAATGATTCTTTTTTATGTTTTCTTACTCCTTCGTGCTGGTGAATTCTCTCGTGCCAAGTGACTTGATTCACATTCGAAATTTGAGATGAACGACAATGAAAATGTCGTTTTTCAGTTAAATTTTGGAAAAATTTCGAGATCACACACGGATCTAGGATATATTTTTCTTTGAATTCATCATTCCATTTTCTTGGTATTTACCTTACCTCGTGTTTGGTGCAGTTTCATCATGATCGTGCATCATTTAAATGAATCAAGGATGAATAATCATCGAGGAGGTTCGAGACGGATGTCAGTCATTAGATTCTCAGTTTTTGAAAGAAAATCTGGTTTCGTGGGTGTTGCTTTTACTGAAGTCGGTATCATTGCAAATACGACGCCAAAAAAGACAAAAAAAGAAGCTATGATTTCTCTTCGAGAAATGATTAGAAAGGGTAATTCACTGGAAATGCTTGAGGTTGGAAAAAAGGAGATGTTACCGTCATTTGTTGAAGATGTGGTTGATTTCGTGGATGGGTTATGGCGTCATGAGAAGCCGAAATCATTTCCCAAGGTGAAAATAGATTGGAGATTCTTGACAAAAAAAGAACGTAAAATTCTGGAAACGCTTCTGCGACATCCTAGAAACGTGGTCATTACTTATGGTGAACTTGCTGAGCAAGCTGGTCTTACCAAGCATCATGCACGATTCGTTGGGAACGTGATGGCTAAAAATCCCTTTCCCTTACTCATTCCTTGTCATTTAGTCGTGAGATCAAGTGGCGTGGCTGGTAATTATGGATACGGTACTGAGAAAAAAAAGCAGCTAATTTCTACAGAGATGGAATGAGCAAAGTCATTGATTGGCACGTTAATTCATTGAAGTTTCTCGTGATTTTCAGTTAAAAGGCTTTCATATAGGCTGTAATAGGCATTCATTGCAAGTTGGTGGAAAAGATACGCCAGAAAACAGTCTAGAAAGAAAATGGAATAGGTTGAAGGAATGAGTGGTTCTAGCAAGTTTTTAAGGGCGATTCTTGTAATAATGAGAAGAATAATTGTTACAATGTTGTGTAGAAGTGGTCTTGCTTGAGTAAGTGCCAGAAAGTGGATGACCGGATGGAATTCTTGCTCAAGATTCCAAGTTATTTGGGTGATATAGGAAGTTAATGGTGCAATGAGAATGATCGTGAGAATGATGAGAAGGATAGTGAACATTAGGAGAGTGAGATAGCTTTTTTGGTTTCGGAGTTTGATCATGAAGATGACCGGATCATCGAGAAGATGAAGAAGTGATAGAAATAAGGTAACGTTGACGAATAACAAGAGAATTTGGGTGATTTTCTTCAAGTCACGACGATAAATGTCAAGTAGATGACTAATTTTGATTGTCCCCTTCTTGAACACTGAAAAAATCAGGATTTTGAGCTTGAAATGCCAGGGAATGTACATGTCTCGTGGAAAAATCATTTCCATATGATGTGTTGGAATATGGTTCTTCATCACGTTTGTCTTCCCAAAAATTCTGGTTCCTAGTTTGTCGAGATCGTAGTAATGTTGATATTCCAACAAGAAGGGTTTTAATGCGAAAACATTAATTTTAAAGAGATACAAGATTCCTATTGTCATGAAACCAATACTAAGGAAAAATAGCATCATCTGAAAGGTTTCTTTTAGTACACTAGGTATTGGAATGATTTCCAGGGCAACTGGTAGGATGGCTCGTCCCACAACATACAAGAATGCCCAAAAACTTAGCACTGTTAAATTAGTTAAGGAAAATCTCCTAAAACAATAGTAAAGTGGCCTCTTTCTGCTTAATAATCGTGGTCTTTCATCCAATGCTTCGATGGGAACCATTTCACTAATTTTGATTGCGGGAAAAATGATGGCCGAGGTCATCAGAAGCGCATATAACAAGACCCATTTTCCTATTTCTATTAAGTTGAACACGAGAGGTAAAGGACGTGCTACTTGTTGGATGTACCATACCACGATGATTGTACCAACAGAGCCATTAATTACTCCAACTCCAATTCCCAATCCAGATAGTATGATCCCTTCTACTAGGAATAAGGTGAAAGCTGCGCCACTACTTAGTCCCATTGCCCGTAATAGTCCAATTTCTCTCCGACTTTTTTCTATGGAGAGAAGAATTGCAATGAATTGCGTGATGATGGCGATGAAAAATGCTTGGATGGAAAGACTTTGGAGAAGAGTTTTTTGTCTATCGATTGCTTTTTCTAGAGTTTTCAAGTAATCCTGAACAATGATGACGTTCTCCACGTTAGGTACTTGTTCAATGATTGCAATTCTTACCTCTTCAACGATTCTTTTGTCCTTTAACGTGATGAAAATGTAGTTTAAGGGGAGATTCATTTCCTTCAAGAGATTCGTGAGGGAGTCATGATCGACAAAGAGTTGGAAAGGGTTAGTGGATGGTGAAAAAATGCTGTCTTCGACGACTCCGATTATTTTAAGGTATATTGTCAAGTTTTGATCGATGATGTTAAGAAATAGCGTGTCTCCTAAAACTACTTGATAGGTTTCGGCGATGTTTCGTGATATTAGAGCATTGGCACCTTGTTTTTCATCATTCTCTTGTTCTGATGCAGCTAGGGATTGATAACCTTCTCCTTGTAAAAGGGCTGGGCCAAATTTCTCAAAAATAGTGGCATTTATTACATTAATGTCAAAAACTAGGTTTTGTTGGGTGTAGAGTGCCTTGATGGTTTCAATGGAAATGACTTGTTCAATGTTTTGGTGAACTTTCTGAATTTTTGGAAGATCTTTGAATGATAATGGGCTTTTCTGTTCGATCTTCACGATCATAT
>JAJRXH010000539.1 GCA_024276395.1 archaeon | reverse complement strand
TAATATGATATGAATAATAATTAATGAAAGATAAAAAATGAAAAAAAGAATAGGACATATTTTCTAAGAAGCCAAGTAAATCACGACAAACTGAGAAAACATAAGACACTCTGAGTTTAAGTAAAAGTCTTTCCAGATAATTCTGGAAAATTGTCTTCAAGTCCTGGGATGCAGAGCGGCTTTTTTCCTGACGTTAGAATAACTAGCGTTGAATCCGGAGACTCAGCTACAAGCCGATAGCCAAGCAAATCAGCTAGGTGATTAGAAAAATACTTAACCTCTTCGTGCGTGGGCATGGCACTTCGTTCAATTCTATTCAATGCAGCACCAACATGGACTACTCCTTTAATTTCAACAAAATCAGCATCCATTTTTCGGATTAACCGTGCGTATCCCTCAACATCCTTCAGATTATAGCCTTTAGCTACGGTAAGTCTGGCAACCTTCCGCGTTTCTTCACTTATAGCACCTAGTAAATCGAGTGTCTCCATTATCTTGTTCCATTGTTCTCGATTATTGGGTCTAAATGTCCGATAAAAGTCTTCTTCATCGGGAGGTGGCAAGGTAACATAGAGCTGAGTTGGCCAGATATCTTTCTCCTTGAATTCCTTGATTCTTTCTGGAAAACTTCCATTAGTCACAATAAATACAGTCATTCCCTTTTCTTTCAGTTTTTTTACCAAATCCACCATAAATGGATAAATCATTGGCTCGCCATTCAATGACAACGCAACATGTTTTGGATCTTCCGCTTCTTCCCATAATTCAGGAGATACATCAGCTTTATAACCTGAAATTATTCTTTTCCATCCATGGATCAAATTTTCAACGACTTCATCTGGAGAATCAAACAATTTCACGTGAAGGTCAGAATTGTAACGTAATTCCTCGGTATAGTTCCGTCCCAATCCAACATCATCGTGCTTGGTACGCCAACAAAACACACAAGAAAAATTACAAATCACGCTAGCCGTAGCTTGAATGCATCGATGTGACTGGATTCCATAATATTTCTTGTAACAATTACGATTAGCCCGAAGTCGTTGATGAGTCCAGTAACATTTTTTTACAAAGGTGCTTTTCCCTAAAATTTGATACCCTTGTCTCTGAAGAACTTGTTTCAATTCTGATCTTAATGCAGTATCTACGCCATAAGATTTCACGGAAAGGACCCCATCACTCATCATTTCACCTTCCCACAGACAATTGAACGAAAAAGGACGGTTTTTCACTCACCTCGCCCCAAATTCATCTATTAATTCATTCTTCCATCTAAAACGAAATGCTTTTTCAGTACAGATTTTCTTTTCTACTAGCACACGTGTTGAAAGTTAATTATAAGAACTTCGACATGGCATCTTGGAGGACGTTCCACGGAGATTGCACTACCAGCTGACCTTAACAGATGAAGAAAGAGTAACATCACTCAAATGAATAGAAAAATATTTCCTTTCGAGGATTTACGATGAATTACAATTATTTACAAAAAAATATTGAAAAATTCATCCCAGATGTGCTCATTGCTGGAGCGGGGCTGGGCGGATTACTTGCAGGAGCGCTATTATCTAAAAGAGGAAAAAAAGTACTCATCGTCGAGAGACTTTCAAGAATCGGAGGAAGATTTACGGCACG
>JAJRXH010000538.1 GCA_024276395.1 archaeon | reverse complement strand
CTTCCACGACATTACGATGATGTCAAGCTCTTTAATGAAGGATATAACCGTTATTACGACTTGGCTGGTAATGAAAAAGAGTATCTCAAGATGACCGAACTAATCACGGATTTCATCATTGAATTCAGTCAAGAAAACAAGAAACCCATATCATCTCGTGTTTTTCTAAGGGAATTCGGAAATTGGCTCAATGACAAGAAAATTGACTGCATCGTCTCGGCAGCAGCACGACACGGTGTTGATATCTTTTGTCCAGGGATTGCAGATAGTCCTTATGGAGATGCCGCCCTCATTGCAAAATCAAGAGGCCATGATCTCGTGATTGATGCCATTGCCGATTACGTGGAATTCATTCAACTATCAGAAAAAGTCAAAGAAACGGGTGTCATCTACATCGGTGGAGGCGTCCCCAAGGATTTCATTCAATTGTTTGCAGCTTGTTCAGATCTCTTATATCCAGACAAAAAAGTTCCTAACCGTGATGACTTCCTCACGAGAAAAGGAACCGATGAAACATACTATCCGCATAAATATGCCGTTCAAATCACCACTGATTCACCGCAATGGGGAAGTCTCAGTGGTGCAACCCTTGAGGAAGGTATTTCATGGGGAAAAGAAGAAGCCGACACGAAAATCGTGACCGTATACTCCGATGCGACCATTGCTTTACCGTTGATTGTCCATGCTCTAGCAGAAAGATTGCAATGAACGTCCCAAACTTGAGGTGTTAGCAAGCTATCCTTCTCTGTTGAAGAGACAAAACAATCGTTCTCATCCTCCCAGAGACTCCTTTTCTTATCTTTTCTCCCAACAATGACACAGAAAGAACATCTCTTTCTTTCTAACTCACATGAATACATTTTGGCCTTTTATTGACATAAGGATTGATCTTATCCTCTACATCAAATCCTAATTTCTTCCTCAAGCCGTTCAGTCCACGCGACTGTCCCATCCACCTGAGATGCCACTCGCCAGATTCCTCAACTCTCAATTCAACATCCGGCAAGTCACCAATGAGGTTATGATCAAATTCTATCACGTCTTGATAAGCTCCCACCAGGGCAATGACCAAGTGGCTACCCACCAATGACTTGATGTTACCAACTGGAAATCCACGGAATGTTTGTTTTTCTTCAGTTGTCAAGGGAAAGCCGTCTTTCGTATAAAGACGTTCATAACTAAGGGGTGGACGATAAATAGAGAGTTCACCATCACTATCACAAGTCATATCAATCAGTCGTATCATCGTTTCTGGCTGCCGGTGAAGATCCTCGATGGGGAACACAGGAAAGTATTGACCAATAAGCACGTGATCACAAGCTGAATTAAAAACCGTAAAATTACCGAGAACCATCCATTCAGGGCGTAACAGAGTTCTTGCTCGAGGATCGTCCTCGTAATATGATTCCCAATCTTCATGTTGAACGAATTTTTTTCGGAGATCCCGCTTAAGTTCTCCCACAACATATTCAAACTCTAGAAGATCATCCATGGTCATCTGAAAAACCATGGAATGTTCATTCAGGCGTTCCCAGGCATCAAGAATTTCTAGTGGATGTTCTGCCTTTCTAAGTTCTTCAGCAATCTTTCGTAACAATGGCGATTGAAGTTCTTTCTTTGGTTCACGTGGATAAACGGACTTGACTTCAAGCACTTCAACCACGACCAAGGAACTCAAAGCTGTCACGGCTCTTCCCGCTTCCAAGATGATGGTTGGACTTGGATGTTTATCTTCCAAGATGTCCATGATAGCCCGAATTGCAGTCAAGGCATAGGTTTTAATGGTCTCAGGAGGAAGGTGTCCATCATAATTTATGGGCAGACCCCCACCAAAATTGAGGATGTGAAGCTTCGTGAAGCCTTGATCATAGAGTTCAGCATATAACCGAGTCAAAAACGTGACGTAGGTAAAGATATCTTGGACTTCCTGAACCTGAGAGCCTGGATGTGCATGCAAGGCACGCAAGCAATTAATCGCTCCCACCTGTTTCAACATATCTGCCACTTGATAAAGTTCTTCAATGTTTAAACCAAACTTCGAGTCTCTTCCTACAGAAGCTTTCCAGTATCCAGATAAAGATACATATGGCTTCACTCTCAAGGCTAATTGGAGTTGTTCCAGTGGAATCTTCCCTAGAACTAACTTGGCCTCTTCAATGGATTCAATGGAAACCAGCACGTTATAACCAGCATTCAATGCGTGTTTGATCATTTCAACATACTCATCGTCTTTAACACCATTACAAATCACTAGGCGATGTTTGTCATCTTTCAATGCTTCAATGATGACCGCAAATTCTGGTTTTGTCCCAGATTCGAGGCCATACTTGGGATGGGAGGCTAAGATGGTATTGATGATGAGCTTCATAGGATTTACTTTTAGAGGGTATACCAGCATGAAATCGCCATCATAATCATTTTCTTGGATGGACTTTTCAAAAGATCCCCATATCTTTTCCACCTGGCTCGTAATTAATTGAGGAATTCTCAAGGTGAAAGACGGAACGTGATCCTTCCCCATTGCTTGCAAGTCCTGATTTAATCTCGATATGATTTCCCTAAAGGTAATCTCATACTCTTCATACTTGATAGCTAAATCTCCCTCTGTGGTAATGCCCAAGAACCAGAGGTCATTTTTTCCCAGGCCGTACACGAACCTTGAGTTGTCAACTGTCCAGTCCATTGTAGTTCACCAAACATTTTTCCATTTTGATGACAAATTAATGATACCCCTCTAATGAAATCGTTATCGATAATGATCACTTGATTCGATTCAAAATCATCCATGTTTGTCTCATTGTGTTTTATCTTAAATACCTTGATATAAGTATAAACATGTAAGCAAGTGATTGAAGATTTCTCCCTTAATTCCTCTTTAGCAGTGATACTTAATCTCATTTGAATTTTTACGACTTGAAAGCACGAAATCTATGTCTTTGATGGTTTTCCTTGTAATTCGAAAAGATTGTTAGCAAGGATAGTTTTCCATTAAATGCAAGTTATCTTCGAAAAAATGAAATTAGACCTCATTCCTCAAGGAAATGATCAAGATTTGTCGGTATCATTGATTACAACTCCCAACAATCAACTAATGGAAATGGCAGTAATGACAAAAAAAGAGATGATTCATGAGTCGACTCACTCTTCAGCCTAGGAAAATAAGATAGACTTAACTAACCAAATAAACAAATGAATGATGAAGCAATAGAAAAAAGAGAATAGAAGAAAGAGACTTCATGAGGGATTTGAGAAAGGATAGAACAAAATGACAAGAACAACAAAGACAAAAATTATCACGTAGAGAAGAATCCATTCCAGAATTAATCTTTTCGTGAGATTAATATCTTCAGGTTTAAGTCGTAGAAGTCGACTCCGATAATGCCATGTCAAGACCGCGGCAAGAAGAGTGAAAATCCAAGGAATGGCATTCTGAATGACTTCATTAAGCTGAAAGAGATAAACAGCCATTCCAGCTAAGCCTAGGATGACTAGACCAGCAAATGCCAAATCCATGATTTGGATGTAAGGAGGTAAAT
>JAJRXH010000537.1 GCA_024276395.1 archaeon | reverse complement strand
TCTTCGACTTTAGAGGCAATACCAAAATCTGTTATTAAAGGAATGTCATTTTCATCGATGAGAATATTGGCAGGTTTAATATCCCGATGTACAAACCCTTGATGATGAGCATAGTGAAGTCTCTCTGCAATTTGAGCTACCAATTCTGCACTCTGACCAGAATTCATTTTTTGCTTTTCAATGATTTCCGCCAAGCTGGTTCCATCAATGTAATCTGAAACAATGAAGTAAATTCCGTCATCACAACCAACATCATGGACGGTGACAATACCAGGGTGCCTTAGTTGAGCCACTCTTCGTGCTTCCTCCAGTAAGGTATCTGTTACCTTGGAGTCAGTATTAGGAGCCTTTTTGGAGACTTTGATGGCAACATGCCTTTGCAGTTCTTCATCAAAAGCACGATAGACCCGACCAAACCCTCCTTCACCAACAAGTTTCTCAATTCGATAACGATTTCCAAATCTTTCAGGAACATCATATTCTTCCGACTCACCTAGTAAAGAATCATGATCGGTGGATTTCTCCATCCATGACATCTCTTTCAAGGCATTAATGCGTTCTCGTAAGGGGTCAATAAGTTCTGGACAATCAATGCAAAGCTGGTCAGGTGAAATATCTTCACCCTGCTCCCACACTTCTTCCCATTGGAGAAGCAGGTCAGCCAACTTGTCATCATCAATTGCCATTACTAATTATTCCTGTCCAAAATCTCTATCTGCTAACGCACTTCGTAATAAAAAACGGGCTGACTGCCATCGTCTTTTTACTGTTTTTAATGAAACCCCAATAATTTCTGCTGCTTCTGGTTGTGTTAATCCATCGTACCAAAGCAGATCAACAACTTGTCTTTGCTCTTCTGGCATTTTTTCTACCGTTTCATGAAAGAGGGTCCAATCTTCAAAGGTGTCTGGTTCTGGTGAAGAAGATGTCTGTCTTTTAATTCCTTCACCTCCATCGGTATGGTGATTAGCTCCCTGTCCTTCAACTCCGTAATAGTGACGAGCAAGATCAATTAACTCTCTCCTTATTTGTGTTGCTGATAATCCATAAAACTGTTTTGGTGATTCTGGTGTCACTTCTGCTAAAGATTTGTGAAGACGAATCATTGCATTTTGTAATACATCATCTGTCTCCGCCCATCTTCTAACTCCTGGATATTTACGGAGCATTTTACGTGTCAGCTTACGAAGCCTTTCACATGTGTGCTCAATAATTTCGTTTTTGGCTTCGGGATGACCACTTTTCATCCTGTCCAGCCAATTTTGAAGTCGTGTTGTATGTCCGAAAGAATTATTCATCTGTTAGCCCTTAAAAACCAGCTAACAGCTTAACAGGATATTCTACAGATGAAAACTCTCCCTATGTTTCAAGTGAATTGAGGCATCTATCAGGTAAAGCGTAAATGGGCTTAAAAGAGGGTCAAAGTTTTAAATAAATATTTAAACATAAAAACAACTTTATATTTGAAAAACCGTTCATCGTTATGGATGTTAAGCGGATTCAATTGGATGAAGATCATATTTATTGCAAACAGGACTATGGAATGTTACTCTTTATCCAAGTCCCGTCATAATCAATTCGGGACATAACTACCTTTCATGTTTGGAGATAAATATAAATATGCAGACCGTTTAACGGTCTTTACTTACAATTTGAATTGACGTGCGAACGTCAGGTTTTTGCTTCCCACTAAACGACTAACCTTGGTCTTTTGACCATTGAAACCAGAAGCAGCACTTGGTTATCGCTCCCGATATAGGGGGCGTTGGCTTGTGTGCTGTTCTGGTTGCCTTTTAGTCGAGGTTGTGGGAGCGGTTTCATGTGTCAGCGTCCTCTTTGCATGCCATCATGAACCGCAAGCAGTCAATCAAGGTTATTTCCATTAAATATGACCCTTTGATGGACACCATCTCGCTTAGCCAGATAGACGTTCCTAATTTAATATAGAAGGGCTTATTTGATGGCAACTGAATGGTATATGCAAAAAGATGGAAGAAAACATGGTCCTATATCTGGTAGGAAACTCAGACAACTTGCCTCAACTGGAAAAATTAAACCAGAAGATTTGATTCAGAAAAAAGGAATGACTGAATGGCAACCTGCTAAAAACCTCACTGGATTGTTCCCCAAGCAGTCCAAAGTAACTCCTCCACCACTTCCGTTAAATCGAAATAAAATAGAAAAGAAAAATAATTCCCCTGCTCATACTAAAACGGAATTGCAGGAAGCAATTATTAAACTTGTGATCGATGACCATTCAAGTGTTCCAAAAATTGAATGTGTAACAAATTTCCGAGTTCAGCATGCACATCTTCAAGGCGAATTAGAGTCTTCTCAGCAAAGAGTTGAAGAACTAGGTCGTGCACGACTGGAATATTCATCTCTAGTAAAACAACACCATGAAGCCAAACAGCAAGTTGCTACGTCAAGAACTCAACTTTTACAGCTTGCTCATTTGCTAGGAAGCTCTGCCTTTGATGTCTTTACGAAAGGAAATATTGAGAAACATCCATCATTTGTACCTCGAATCGAATCACAGGATTATGTCAAATCCTTGCAGAATGAGTATGACATCCATATTCCTGTCGTAAGTGAAACCATTCTTGAAAAGACATCATCTAAAGCACAACAAATGATTATCGCTGGAAAGATTAAGATCGAGGAACTAAAGTATTCTAAACTGGAAACGCAAATTGGCAAATATCTTATTGAAGCAAATGAAGAAAAGTCTGTCCGATGCGAAGATACACGTGATGTCCTTTCTCAAATTAAGAAGATAAGAACAGATATTGTGCAACATGAACAACTCTGTAACACAGCATTCGATACCCTTGAAAATAAGAAGAAGGAGTTTTGTGAGAACCTCTCTCTGGATGAGATTCGAAGTAGTCGAATTTTTAATACAGAATTATCCCGCTACCAAAAGAAGGTCACAAATCTACAAAAGGAAATAGTTACGCTCATATCAAAAATTATTGTTAAACTGCAACGTAAAAAGAATATGGTGCCTGGACGATTAGCCATCTTACTTACCGAGATGAAAGACGTACAATCGCAACATTTACAAACTCCATTTAGCACTGAACCTGACCTGACAGAAAACCTGTTGGGTAACAAAGATATTCAGCCAAAAAATAATAAAAAATATCATATTGTTTTTGGGGTTCTTCTTTTTGTCTTTTTTGCTGTTAAAGGTGCTGTCGAATTACAACATGAATTTCTTGACAACAGTGATAATAAAAGTGTATCGAATAAGGAATTACTCGATCCAACCAGAGAAAATTTGCATGAGAATCCTGAGAATATCTCTGTCAAGGAACCCATTAAGAAATGGGGGTTTATAGACAATACAGGAAAAGTAATTATTCCGTTTGAGTATGAAGAATCCAAAGCGTTTTCAGAGGGACTGGCTGCTGTCAAGAAGAATGGAAAATGGGGATTTATCGACAACACAGGCAAAGTCGTGATTACATTTCAATTTTCAGATGTATGGTCTTTTTCTGAAGGATTGGCGTTCGTATATCAAGACAATGACATTTTCTGTATCGATCGTGGTGGTAACAGTATGTTTCAATTGCCAAAAAAACTTCGTATTTCGAGCGAATTCAAAAATGGAAGGGCTATTGTGTCTAATGACGACTTCATAGTTGATGAGGACTATTCCCCTGTGGATGGTACTGGTCTTACGGGAGTTATTGACCAAGAGGGCAAGATTATCGTGAATCCACAGTTTAGACTAGTCGGTCAATTTGCCGAAGAGCGTGCAGTTGTCATATCAAGTTCTAAGAGAGCGGGTTCATGGTACGGTATCATTGATATCGACGGGAACTATATAGTTCCACTTTCCAAGGAACTCATAATCGACAAAGGCTATTCTGAAGGCTTGGTGGCATTCGAAATGCGTAAAGATAAGTTTATTGTCAAGAGCGGTTTCTTGGATAAGAACGGAAAAGTATCACTCGTATGTCCTCAAGGAATTAGCCCAGTAACTCGCTTCTATAATTATGGCTATTCAGAGGGACTTGCCCCATTTTTAAGGAGTATTTCGAAAGAAGAATCATATGTAAGTTTCAGGCGTACTAAGATGGGACTACCCGCACAGATGCCCGAAGGCTTTGGAAACTACGGCTACATGGATCGTTTTGGGAAAATCGTCGTTGCGCCACAGTTTAATGTTATATCGAAGTTCAGCGGAGGGCTGGCTGCTGTTAACAAGGGTGAAAAATGGGGCATAATTGACAAAACTGGTAGAGTAGTGATTCCATTTGATTATGAAGAAGCCAAAGTGATCTCAGAGGGGCTGACTGCTGTCAAGAAGGACGAGAAATGGGGGATTATTGACAAAACTGGCAGAGTAGTGATTCCATTCGAGTATGAAGAAGCTAAAGCGTTCTCAGGGGGGATAAGTGCTGTTAAAAGGGATGAGAAATGGGGGATTATTGACAAGACTGGTAAAGTCGTGACTGAATTTCAATTTACGGACATAGGTTTGTCCTTTTCCGAAGGGTTGGTTAATGTATCGCAGTAATGTGAGTTTCCAAAAATATACATATGACAAAATATTCATCCCGCCGATTTTTCCAAAGCCGATTTTATAATATCTTTAAGCATATACAACGAGATTTCATCAAAAGCAAAGTAACAAAAATTGTAACGGGGTTCGCCATGAGGAAGATCAGGGTGTCCTAACAAGACCTTTTTTGTTTGGAATTGTTTCAATTAAACTTATGA
>JAJRXH010000536.1 GCA_024276395.1 archaeon | reverse complement strand
GTTTAAACCATGTTTTCTAGCTACACCACCTAGATCAACTCGGAACCCCGTGATGACTTCATCCAAGATGAACAATGCTCCATGTTGCTTGCAAAGCCTCTCAATGAGCCTAAGAAATTCGATTGGTTGTGGCAGCAGTCCCATGTTAGCTGGAACACCTTCGATGATCACTGCAGCAACTTGATCACCGTGTTGTTCAAACGTCTTTTTTAGGGAATCTACATCACCTAGAGGTAAAACTATAGTCTTGGAGGCGATTTCATTAGGAACTCCAGCACTACTTGCAATCCCAAAGGTAGCGAGTCCACTACCAGCTTTCACCAATAATGAATCGACGTGTCCGTGATAACATCCCTCGAATTTGATGATGATATCTCTTTTAGTGGCAGCGCGAGCTAATCGAAGTGCTGACATGGCTGCCTCAGTGCCACTGTTCACGAAACGTATCCAATCAACAGCTGGATGATATTGGATGATTTTTTCGGCAAGTTCAACTTCGAGTGGGCTACAAGCACCAAAAGAAGTTCCCTTATTCACGACATCCTTGAGTTTTTTGACCACGAATTCGTGAGCATGGCCCAAAATCAAGGGACCAAAGGACATCACGTAATCCACGTATCGATTTCCTTCAACATCTATCAAGTGAGCCCCTTCGCCTCTGTCAATGAATCTTGGCGTACCCTTTACGGCCAAGAATGCTCTTACAGGGGAACTAACCCCACCGGGCATCAATTTTCGTGCTCTTTCGACTAATTCATCATTTTTCATGGTAGACCCCATTCCAGCACTTCTTTAGCATGATAAGTTATGATCCAATCAGCACCAGCTCGTGCAATGGCTATTAAATTTTCCAATGTAATTTTCTTTTCATCAAATACCCCAGCTTTAGCGCCAAATTTTACCATGGCATATTCTCCAGATACATTATATGCTGCCAGGGGTAATAGCGTGTTTCGACGAACTTCTGCAATGATGTCAAGGTAAGCCAGTGCAGGCTTGACCATCACAGCATCAGCACCCTCCATCTCGTCCAGCAAAACTTCACGCACTGCTTGACGAGAATCCCTATAGTCCATCTGATAGGTACTCCTATCGCCAAATTGAGGGCTACTACCAGCGGCTTCCCTGAAAGGACCGTAATAGTTACTGGCAAACTTTACAGAATAACTTAGAATACCTACATCTGAAAAACCAGCGTCATCTAGTTTCTCTCGGATGACTTTAACTCTAAAATCCATCATATCACTCGGAGCAACCCAGTCGCTGCCACTTTCAGCATGGGTAAGTGCTGCCTTGGCAAGAAGTGGCAAGGAAGCGTCGTTCTGTATTTTCCCTTTTTCGTCTGGAACTCCACAATGTCCATGCGTGGTATATGGACATAGGCAAACATCAGAAAAGAGGACAATCGAGTCATCGAATTCCTTTTTCAGCAAGGATAAAGTCTTAGGTACCATTCCATTGGGATCAGCTGCTGCCTCGCCTTTAGGATCTTTCTTGCTTGAAATTCCAAATAACAAAAACTTCGTGATTCCCAGGTTGAGACAATATTCCACTTCCTTCACGATGCGATCTGGTGTTTGTCGGGAGATTCCCGGTAGCGTCGTTATTGGAACGGCTTTATCATTACCTTCCATCACGAAAAGGGGGTAGATGAATTGTTCTTTTCTCAAGGGATTCATTTGAAGCGAATCCCGGATTACCTTACTTGCGCGCAATCTTCTCATTCTTACTTTCAAGATGACAACACCTCCAAGATTCCATCTGGTGTTGGACGGGGTGGAACGATGACCTGATTTATTCCTAACTCTTTTAGAGTTTTAGCCGTTCTTGGACCAATGGCAACCCATTTTTTTGCCCATTGTGGTGATACGTGCTGAATCAACCACTTGGCTTGCTTGGAGCTAAGGACAATGGCAACATCAACATCTCGAGGGAGTTGAACAAGTTCGTCGTTAATGCTTGCATTTTCCACTGTTTCATAAACAGGGATCTCTATGAAAGAGACTGCGTGTTTCTGCATTAGATCACGGAGATAGGATGTTGGATCTTGCGCACACAAGTGAATGACCTTGAATGGTTTCGTTTCATCGTTAATTCCGCTTTTTGCCTTTTGCATGAGAGAAAGGAGTTCATTGCCTAAATCAACACTAGTTTTTCCCTTGGCAACGTAATGAACTGGAAGATTTCTAGCATGAATGACACGTGCGGAGCTTTGACCAATGCAAGCTACTTTAAACCCTGGTCTTCGAGATGGGTTTTTTCTAAATATACTTTCAAGAGCGTTCACGGCATTTCGTGAGGTGATGACAATCCAATCAGCATCCTCAATTTCCTTCTCCAACAATGGAAGGTATCGCTCTGGTGGATACCAAAGAGTTTGCAATACATCAAGTTGGGTTACCAAGGCACCAGCTTGAATTAAAAGGTCAACAATTGGGTCATGGGCAATTTTACGGGTAATGACCACGTGTTGATTTGTCAGTCGTTCTTGAACTTGATCTTCATTCGGATTACCTAATTGTTGAGCCAAATTCAACACGTGTTGTTTCATTACTTCTAAAGTGGGGGCTGTGATCAAGTATCGATTTAAGGGAATTTCTTGCAGTCGCCTCCAGTTAGGTGGTGCTAGCGTGGCAGAAAACGTCAAGTATCCATTCTTTTCTTGGTAAATGGAAACACCCATGGGAAGTTGACAGCCTTTTCCCGCACTACGCAAAAAAGTTCTTTCTAGCTGTACTTGTTCTTCTGTCTTCATGTCCATGAGTCTTTCAAGCAATGATTCAAGTTCGGTGTCATCTTTCCGGTACTGAACGGCTAACGCTCCTTGGGACGGAGCTGTAGGAAAATCCTTGAGAGGTAGGAAAATTTTTTTGCATTCAGAAGGAAGAGAAAGCGTCATTCGTTCGAATGGAGCTTGAGCCATCATGAGTGCATCAATCCAACCTTCTTCAAGTTTGCGGATTCTGGTTTCGACATTTCCTCTGATGTCAACAATCGTCACGTCCTTGAAGTGAAATAGAAGCTGACTCTGCCGTCTTGCAGAACTTGTTCCTATTCGTGTTCCTTTCTTGAGAAAAATCTTACCATCTCGTTCCATCAAAAAATCATTAAAAACGAGGAGCACGTCTCTAGGATCATTTCTAACTAACACGGAATGTGCGATTGTTCGTGGATCAATTTCTGTTGGTAAATCCTTGAAACTATGCACGGCGACATCAATTTTTTTATCAACGAGGGCTTGTTCTAGGGAACTGGTGAACACGCCAACGTGTTTCATCTGACTTAACGGAGTATGTTGATCGATATCTCCTCGTGACGAAATTTTGAGTAAAGTCGCCTTGATTCCTTGTTTTTTCAATTCATTGACCACGAGATTCGCTTGAGCAATTGAGAGTTTGCTTCCTCTAGCGCCGACGCGAATTATTTTCATCAACCTCCCATAAAAGTTGCTTGATGTGCATCAAAGATACGTGTATGAAGTCTTTCATGATACGTTCGACAATCAAGTCAACTTTCTGCAAGTCCACATCAGTCCGGGACAGCAGTTTCATTAATTGTTTTCTTCGCGACTGCCACTTGCTGAACATCTCAGCTCTCAAATCTTGTATCTTGTGTCTTTCCCGGTAGAATAGTAATTTCTTCCTTAACCCTATTACTTGTTGGTGTATTAATATTTCTGCTTTCTTTCTTGCAGTTTCGCGTTTTTTCTGACCTTTTCGTATTTCTTGGAATAGATCATCAATTTGAATGAGCTCTAAATCTTTCCTTTTTTTCACGGTGGACAAACTACAACGTGGCATTCCAACATCGATGATGAGAGGTCGATCTTGGTGATGTTCGACTTTCTTGTAATTAGCAATGAATTTTGCGGCAAGATCATCATCAAAAAATGGAAATTCATGTGTCGTTGCTAAAATTAACAAATCATGGGGAGTAGGATCAAAAAGAAATTCCATAACGTTCTTGATAGGATGTCCAGCGATTTGTTCCTCTGATCTCAATAAATCCTCTCGATGCGTGTACCACGTGACTTCTATAGGTATTCCTACTCGATTGATCAAGTTAAAAGTCTGTCTTGCCATTTCTCCCGTGCCAAATATTCCCACGGACGGTTTTCTCTGACCATTCAATCGTTGTCGTAAAAACTTCTTAATTCGATATTCTAAGAGAGAAATAGTAGATATTTTACCTCGCGGGATCTCGGTTGTACTCATGATAAGAGCTGCCGTGCGAATCACGTGGTCAATGATGAGTTTTAATGCTCCCTTGAGATGACCTTGCTTGGTCAAGAGATCCCGTGCCTCTTTTACTTGGCCAAGAACCTGAGGCTCTCCTAAAACTAACGAATGGAGTGATGATGCGACTTCTGCTAGATGAAAAAAGCCTTTTTCTCCTTCAAGGATTTCCACTTTCTTGACTAGATTCGCCAACTGGTCATCATGACCAAGGTGGTTCAGGATTTCGCAAGAATCACGGTTTCTTGGCAAGAAGGCAATGATGATTCGTTGACACGTGTGAAGAAAAAACATGGATTGTTCCTTGACAGAAGAGCAAAGACTTTCCATGATTTGTTCCTTGTCATGTTCGATCATCCTAGATAAACACTCAAACTCATCGGTAGGAACATTTGGCATGCGCCAAGTCAATACGATTAATTCATCTAATGGGTTCTCATCATCAAGGGTCATTTTTTTCTAAAGCCTCCTTAATGAGGTTGGCTACGCCTTTAGCAAACACGGGATGATCATTTGGAACGGGAACTCTTACAAAGTTCTTGATGCCATGTTCCGTTGCTAAACCCCGATACAATAGATCAATTTCATATAAAGTCTCAATGTGATCACTCACAAAGCCCAGGGGAACGACAATCAGTGTTGTCTTCTTTTTTCGTGCCAAGTCCATGATGACTTCATCAGTGTAAGGTTGTAACCATTCTAGGGGGCCCACGCGACTCTGAAATGCTAACGTCCATTCAGGGGCATCTGGTAGAGTGTTAACAATTTCACGTGCCGC
>JAJRXH010000535.1 GCA_024276395.1 archaeon | reverse complement strand
CGTAGCTGCCGTGCCACTTCTAGGGCATGCTCAGCTAGGTAGATTTGCCGAGCATGATCAAGGCTCCAATTTCCAGTTACTTTCGGTGAACAATCAGATAACACGACCGTGATCGGTGGTGGCAAGATGTCAATTTCGTCTTTTTCTTTCAAGGTCTTCTTCAGCATGTCAACGAAATTCTCCACCGTGATGTCCAATTGCACGCAATGTATCTCTTCCAAGCGAACACGCTGCAAGTCAACAAGAATGATCCGTCCTTTTGGACCTACTTGCTGGGCCGCTACCCTGGAGAAACCTCCCGGCGCTCCGCATAAATCCAACACGATGTCACCGGGCCGAAATAACTTGAAACGTTGATGGATTTGTAACAGCTTATAAGCTGCTCTGCTCTGAAGACCCTCTTTTTTTGCCTTGAGAGTCCAATAATCAGGCTTTCTTCTTCTTCCTTTCATTGCACGCCATCCAACAACCCCAATTGGAAGATCACTTTCTAGGCTTGAGCTTTCCTCTGGGTTTAATTCGCTTACCAGGAGATTTCTGTAACGACTTTCGCAAGCGTTCTCTCCGTTCTTGTTCACGTTTAAGTAGTTGTTGACGGATTTGTTCTTTCTTAATTTTCTCAATCATCGGACGAACGTATTCTTCAATCTCTCGGGCTAATAACTTCAGCGTGCTCAGTTTCGATCCATTTTTCTTGATCAGCAGCATTCCCCTACGTTCCCACCAATTTCTCGGATAAGCTGCCTCGGGACGAAATTCTACTAGCAATCCGTGTCTCTCAGCGGCCAACCGAATCTCATCGAGTGTGGGATTGTCAACCGCCAATGCCAATGGAAGACGACGCCCCCTTGAACGAGTCAAACCTTTATCAAGATATTCTGGATAGACTGCTACCACATCTTTTGGTCTTCTCATTTTTTCACACCTAACTAGAGGATGTGCATCGATTAACTCGAATCACGCACGCCATCATCATACATCTGATGGTCCCATTTCTTGCCTTCATTTATAATATTAGGGTCCAAAAGATGAAACCACACATGCGGGCACCATCATGATGACCCAGCTGCTAATTCATCTTTCTGCATCATCTGAATCATTTTTTTCAAGTTTTTCGCGTGCACGTGATGCGGCTCAAGGGCCAATGCTTTCTGACAGTGATCCATTGCTTCTTCAAGTTGATTCAAGTTCACGCACGTCACTGCTAGGAAAAACCAAATCTCTGCATCATTGGGATTCATCTCAAGCGCTCTCTTCAAGGACTGTTTTCCGGCTTCAAAATCATCACTTGCATTATGAAGTAGCCCCAAATTAACCCAGGCGTCCACGTGACTAGGCTCAGCCTCCGTTACATCCTTGAAAATCTCAAAAGCCTCTTCATGCTGCTTTTTCTGTGCCAACAATAATCCCAGCAGATACTTGACCTTGGTTGAATTTCCATACCTTTCTAAAAACGTGCGCGCCAAGGATATTGCTTCATCTATTTCATTCTCTTGTGCAAGTACCTTCAAAAGATTCGATGTTATGGTCTCATCATCAGGATTCAAACGTTGCGCTCTGGTAAAGGCATGGATCGCCTCTTGCATTCGCTGCTCATGCAATAATAAGATACCTAAATTGTTCCACGTCGCCGCATCATCTTCGTGCGTCTTGAGATAATCAACAAGTAGCTGGATGGCTGCCTGAGGATCTTTATCCTCTAATAACAATTTCTCCATTTTACGCGCTAATTCGCTCTTTAGTTGAGCCATTTGCGTTCTCCATGTAATGAATAATCTCAGTGTTTATAAAAGCCGTTAGGTAAGTGTCAATCGAGGGCGGAGGGAACGTAGAGATGATGATGTCCCAGGATGACCACTTTCGAGGAGGTTATCACCATGCCAAAGAAAAAAGAACCAGCCACCGAACATTCCATCATTAGATCACCCATCACTGTCATTTTAGGTCACGTGGATTCTGGAAAGACCTCCTTGCTGGATAAAGTTCGTGGAACCGCAGTACAAGCACGAGAAGCGGGAGGGATTACGCAACACATCGGGGCAAGTTTTTTCCCTCGTGGAACCATTGAGGCTCTTGCAGGAGATTTGCTTAAGGGACTCAAGGGAAAGCTAGAAATACCCGGAATTCTCATCATCGACACGCCTGGTCATGCCGCATTCGTGAACCTCAGAAGTCGCGGCGCAAGCATTGCTAACTTTGCCATCCTCGTGATTGACATCATCCGAGGAGTGCAGCCCCAGACTATCGAGAGCCTACGACTGCTCATCAGAAGAAAGGTACCTTTTTTCGTAGCTTTGAACAAGATTGACCGAGTTCCAGGATGGAAACCCACTCCAAATGCACCCATCACCTTGTCCCTGAAAAAACAAACATCTCACGTTCTCCAATACGTGGACAACAAAATTTACGAAATCATGGAAGTCTTTTCCAAGTTCAAGTTGGAATGTGATCGTTTTGATCGCATAAAAGACTATCGCACGCGTGTCGCCATCATCCCCACTTCTGCTGTTACTGGAGAAGGCATTCCAGAAATGTTCCTACTTCTAGCTGGCCTCTCCCAACAATACTTGAAAAGCCAACTCATCTTACACGCAACCGAAGCGGCCAAGGGTACGGTGCTTGAAGTAAAGAAAGAATCTGGATTAGGGACCACGCTTGATGTCATCATTTATGATGGCGTGATCAAGACTGATGACGAATTCGTGGTCCTAACAATGGAAGGTCCAACCACTTCCCGCGTGAAAGGATTATACATCCCTGAAACACTTGACGAAATTAGAGACCCGCGACGACCATTCAAGAGAGTCGAACACGTCATAGCCGCCGCTGGAGTCAAAGTGGTCGGTCCAGAATTAGATCACGTGATTGCTGGTTCGCCTTTATACGTGCTGAAGACCGAAGAAGATAAGGAAAAATACATGAAAGAAATGCAAGAAGAAATCAAGTCCATCATCATTGAAACAGACCAGGCAGGCGTGATCGTGAAAGCCGACACGCTAGGATCTTTAGAAGCACTCATCAACTTCTTGCGTGATAATGGAGTTCCCATTCGCAAGGCCTCCATCGGTCCCATTAATAAGATGGATATCTTGGAAGCAGAAATTGCCCGTGATATGAACCCAGAACATGGCGTGATTCTTGCGTTTCGCGTCGAAGTCCATCCAGAAGCAAAAGACAATTTTGAAAAATCAAAAATCAAGCTTATCAAGGACGAAATAATTTACCAAATACATGATGACTACCGGGCTTGGATACAAGAAATCCGTGATCAACAAGAGCGTGAAAAACTCAAGGACTACGTGAGACCTGCAAAAATCCGCGTTCTTCCCTACGTGTTCCGACAGAGCAATCCAGCAATCGTAGGAGTGCGAGTAGAAGCGGGAACTCTCACCACGCGCGTTAACATCATCAATGAATCGAATCGTCGAGTAGGTCAAGTCCTACAAATGCAAGATCGAGGTGAAAACATTCACGAAGCACGTGTCGGACAAGAGGTTGCAGTGTCCATCAAGGGGCCTACAGTCGGACGCCAACTCAAGGTAGATCATTATTACTACGTGGATGTGCCAGAATCCCACGCGAAAAAGATCCTCAAGGAATTGCGAGACTTGGTCAACCCAACTGAGTTGGAAGCTTTAGAAGAACTCATTGCCATCAAGCGGAGAAATGAAAAACCCACGTGGGCGCTCTGAAGTCGCCTCTCAATTGAAGAAACTTATATTAAATTCTTGTTTAGAGATGGTCGTAGAACGAATGATTTCGGCAGTAGAAAGTGAGGGCTAAGAAAAATGTCAGACTTCAAGGTAATCATTGGCGATCCAGAAACTGGAAAAACCTATAAGAAAGATTTTGATGAAAAAAGCGAAGAAGTTCGCCGCGCACTCCTGGGATTACGCATCGGCGATACCTTTGATGGAGAACTGATTGGATTCGATAAATACAAGTTTCAAATCACTGGTGGCAGTGATACTGAAGGATTCCCAATGCATCCCAGCGTGCAAGGAACCAGTCGACGCAAGATTCTTTCTCGCAGGGGCATCGGATTCCGCCTTAAGAAAAAAGGCCTCCGCTTGCGAAAATCCGTGCGCGGCAATACCGTGAGTGAAGCCATTAGCGCATTAAACGTGAAAATCGTGGAAAAAGGACCAGATCCCATCGAAAAATTCTTGTAATTTTCATTCCTCTTCCATTTTTCTCTCATTCAAGCGCTTCTTTTCCCTCACGATAAATGGCTTGCTGGAAGGAAAAAACCTTCCGTCATCTTGATATCTTTTCCTCGAACAAGAAAAAACCTTAATAAGGCCAACAAGAAACTCCTTCCATGAGAGCAACACGCAGTCCAAATTCAAGTAGATGTAACTGGAGGCAAGCGAGTGGCCAGGAGACAAGAAAGTTCGAAATCATCACGACGAGGACGTCGATCAAGTCAACCTGAAATGAACATCGGCATGATTGGACACGTCGATCATGGAAAAAGCAGCCTAGTTCAAGCCATCACGGGAAAATTTCCAGACACGCACTCCGAGGAAATCCGACGAGGGATGAGCATCCGGCTAGGATAT
>JAJRXH010000534.1 GCA_024276395.1 archaeon | reverse complement strand
GGAGATTGAAGAAAGAAGAACCATTGGATCAACATAAATCCAGCGTTTTCGATCGTTAACTATAGCTTCAACCCAAATATCCACCAATGATGAGTGCTTTACGGTTATTTCTTTAAAAAGAATCCAACTAAAAGAAGCAAGCAAGTTTCCATACTTCGTGGACCTTCCTACCAATTGCACGGGACCAGCTATCTGAACAAGGACATCGTCATCTGTCAAGCGTTCAAATTCCACTCCCAAGCCATATTTTTTTGCCACAAAATATAACTTCCTCACGGTTGATCCTATTGGAGCCATTGCCATCGTAAACCGTACGCGAAGGCTGTTTCTAACCAAGGCTCGAAAAGCCTCCCAGTTATATTTACTCCGCAAAATCCCTGGAGAAATTTCATCATCACAAGGCATTACTTGGAGGAATTTATCATGATCTGCGAAAAATAAGAGCTCCATTTCTTTTTCAGTAATGCTCTTAGGCTGCAATCGCAACTCTTCCGTGATGAATCTTGACAACACTTCTTTTCGTTCACTTCGACGAGTAAACATCAAGCCTTTAGCATGAATCCATTCGAATAATCTTTTTCTACGTTCAATGAGAGTTCTTGAGTCCTCCACGGGACTCTTTATGGGAAAGAAATAACCAAATAACAATTCAAACAACCCTCTTTGAAGACGTACATCTCCAAATTCTTCTTCAGAGGGAAATATCTCCAAAATTTCCGATAATGGATGACCAACGGCATCTTGAGCAAGGGAAATGAGATTCTCAAGTAAAGGCAGCCATTGGTTAGTTAGGAGAAACAGCAAACGAGCCGGCCTCATTTCCCTTGGTGCATCACGATGAGGATTCAAAATAACATCACGAAACTTCATATGCTTTCCCTATAGAGACGTCTTTTTCCTTCTTTTTGCCAAGCGTTCCTCAGTTGAATCTTTAGTTACTATATCATACAGAATGGCTGGACGACCATCCTCTTTTCTTCTCAAAATGCGACCTAATCGTTGGATGAATTGGCGTTTCTGCCCAGTACCTGAAACAATGATCCCCACAGTTGCCGAAGGAACGTCAATTCCTTCATCCAATACCTTTCCAGAGGCCAATACCCGAATGTTGCCCCTCTTGAACTGCTCAAGGAGCCAAGCTCTTTCAGAAGAAGGCGTATGATGAACTATCAAGGGAATGAGAAACGTCCGAGAAAGTTCCTCAACAAAGGGGACTGATTCTGAAAAAATCAAGACTTGATCTCCCTGACGAAGATGTCGTTCAAGGAGACGCTCAACTATCACCACCTTAGAGGATAGATTAAAGGCGTACAATCGAGCTCTTTGATAGGACATCAAGGCATCACGAGCTTTTGGATCTTGGTTGATCCGATAGATTAGTTTTTGAAAGGCATTAGAACCAAGCCTATGATCTCTTAGATACTGCTTAAAGGGGGCTATTATCTTTTCATATTCTTTCTTTTGTTCTTCAGTAAGCTCTATCTCTATGGTTTTTATCATGTAATCAGCGATTCTCCCAGAATTTCTCAAATCAGACGGTTTATATTCGCTTACAAGGGGACCTACTAATTGCAAGAGCAGTTGACGAGCCTTCTTGTCTTCTGGAAGCGTCGCTGTCAATCCTAGTCGTGCCAGTGCCAATGAACCTTCACTAATGATTCGATATGAACGACCAATCAAGTGATGAACCTCATCAAAAATGATCAATCCTACTTTCGTGCGCCAAGCTCTCACGTACAAGGAGGCACTATCATAAGTGGAAACAGTTATTTCCTTGATTTCTTGAATACCACCACCCAATTGACCTATATTTT
>JAJRXH010000035.1 GCA_024276395.1 archaeon | reverse complement strand
CGCTCATTATAAGTTTAACATCATTTCCTTTTTCCATGGTATCGCACATTCTTCTTTTTTTAAGATCCAAAACATTTCAACACGTCTTTTTCTAGGTATATTTTGTCGAAAAGGATTAACTAACATGTGACCCGACATGTGACCGCGAGAATCCATCGAAAATTCAATTCTAACCACTGTCTTCTTTTGACTCAAGCACCGACAAGCTCTAGAATATTGGAATCACCAGGATCAATTATTCCAAGAGTACTTACTCGATGTGGACGCCCACATAAAGCACCTAGATCCCAGCTGCCTCGATGTTCAAGTGTTAGATGCGGAATTCCAGAGAGATTTGCTAAATGAAGGATTCTATCTCGGTAATCTTCTGGACAGTTATTAGCCAATACAATGAGTTTGACATTCCCCTTAACAAGTTCTTGTTGAACTTTATGCGTGCCAAATATCACTCGCCCTCTGCTCACCGCTAGTTCTAGGGCTTTTTCGACTTTTGGAAAATCTAAGCTCTTGTTACTCATGGTCACTTCACCTTTTTCCTTGATTACTCAGTGGAAACAACACTTTTGTCTCGTTTACCACTCAGCTAAATCGCTTTTAATTCATTCAGAAAGTTCCTCTTCCATCTTGGCCAGCCAAGCTTCGTCAACATCTTCAAACTCTTGTCGCAACCCTGGATTCATCAAAAGTTCCACGATTCCAGTGCCAAGGGGAATAGGTTGCCCGATGATGACATTCTCCGTAACTCCAACAAGCGGATCTACCTGGCCTTGCGCCGCAGCTTCTAATAAATATTTCACGGTTACCTCGAATGAAGCCCTTGAGAGGACACTTTGCTTGTGACCACTAATGCCATGTCGACCAATCTGACGCAATTCTCCAGTCTGAGTCATGATATCCGCAACAAGGAGGATGTGACGAATGTCAACATCCAGACCTTGTTCTTTCAAGACGCCGATAGCTTCATCAATGACAGCTTGGCGTGCGGCCTCAATGCCAAGAGTAGTTTGGATTTCTGGAATGTTATTCGTCTTGATTCTCGTTGGATCTACCCCTGGAATGGACAATGCTGCCGCCAGATTGGAACCCTCTGTATAAAGAACCCATTCAGTGCCATCTTCCATTGCCTTAGGATGTCCAGTTTTTTCTCGTGAAACTATCACCCGACGGATGTCCTTAAGTCCTTTTATCAATACAGATTTTACTTTTTCGCTCCACTCATGAATTTCATCTGGACGTTCTGATGGAGGCACACTCACTCGCACTTCTAAGTTATCTGGATCTACTTCGATGGCATCTGGATCGAGTTTCAACCTTTTTTTCAGGGCTTGTTGTACCATCTCAATGGTAACACCTTTATCCTCCATCAGTTCCTTTTTTAATCGCAAAAAGATGATTGACTGAGCTAAGTCCACCGAAACATCTTCTGCAACTCCTTCAATGGTCGTCTGTTCAATGGCACGTTGTACCTCTAAAGCTAATTTCTGGTCTTGGTTATAAGGAGGCTCTAGGTAGACATCCATAACCGGTGAACTTTGATTTTTACTGGCAGAAAGGATCTCAATGAGTCTTGGAAGCCCCAATGTAACATTTCGTTCCTTAACCCCCGCGAAATGAAAGGTTCTTAGGGTCATTTGTGTTCCGGGCTCTCCAATGGATTGTGCGGCCACCACTCCAATCGCTTCGCCAGGATCTACTTGAGATTCTAGGTATCCTTCATAAGTTAACTCTAAAATGTCCTCTAACATCTCTTCAGTAAGATCTTCGATTTTGATGACTCGTTCGAACAATCGTTCGCGCAATAAAGGAGGTAAGTCCTCGTAATATTCAATTTTTTCCTTAATGAATTTAGGTGATAATGCCATCGCCAATTTCCCTCTTTTCACCCTTTACAAGTTCTCAGTATCATTTTAAAATCAAATTTCCATTTCTGCCAACACGGCAAACTCAAGCATTTTATCAACTTCAGCAAATCTTACAATCATACAAGCAATTCAACACATCAATTCTCTTTAATATCCAGCTAGATTGCTCATTTCAACAAGTAAGATAAGCATATAAACATACATCTAATTCACGTAGATGAATTGAACCTAATTAACCATAAAAAGATGGTAAATCAAAAGGTATTTTGAAAAAGACTTTCTTGAAATTTTTTAACGGTTTTTATTGGATTTATGCTCATATTTTGCCATAACTTTGTCAATTATTGCTTCCATATGCACAGGTCTTCCACTAAACGATTTAGCCGGATCAACACCATCTTCACCATATCTCAATTGAACGATATCACCTTCAGAAGTCCTCACGACTAAATCATATCCCACTTGCAAGTCTTGCAAGGCATTCACGAGCCGTCTCTGGAGATAACCGCTTTGAGATGTTCGAACAGCAGTATCAACCAGACCTTCACGCCCTCCTTGAGCATGGAAGAAGAATTCAAAGGGATTAAGACCATCTCGATAACTAGCTCGAACAAATCCCCTGGTTTCAGCGGATATATCATGTTGCCTGAAATGAGGTAATGATCGATGCCGATATCCTCGTAGCACTCGTTGTCCCCTAATAGACTGCTGCCCCACACAAGCTGACATTTGCCCAATATTCAAGAGTGATCCTTTAGCCCCCGTGAGAGCCATAATAACTGCGGAATTCTTAATTCCCATTGACTTGCTTGCTTCTTTACCAGCCTCATCTCTTGCTTTCGAAAGAACACTAATGATTTTATTTTCTAGAGTCTCACGCGGTGTCTTACCTGGCATTGGCTCCAATTCGCCTTGTTCAAATTTCTGAATGAGTTCATCAACTTCTTTCTCTTTTTCTTTTATCAAGTCCTGAATTTTCCTCTTTGTACTTTCTGGAATGGATATGCTAGAGAAGCCAAAACTAAAGCCGTGATGAGAGATGTGTTCTAACAACATTTGAGTTATGGAGTCAATGAATTCTCTAGCACGATCACTTCCATAGTTCTTCACGATGACATGAAGAACACTTTCTGATTCCTCAGAACCAATAGCTCGTCGATCGATGGTCCCAGCAAGTAGCAATCCATTTCGGATGATGACCTTACTATCATAATCGCACTCATCTCGATTACAAGAATCGTGTTTAACGCAGTTCCTGGTGAGTGCCGTGATGTTAATGCTGGATGGTAGCAAATGGCTAAAAACTTGCTTTCCAGTCCAAAGTTTTTTCGGATATTCGATAGCTGGTGGTAAAAGTTCCGTCTCAATGTTACCAGCGATGAGCAGTCGCCACACATCTTTTTCTTCAAAAAGAGTTTTCTTCCAAGTTAACAGAAATGCAGAGGATACGTAATCTTGCATGGCACCGATGATGGGACCTCCATATCGTGGTGACAAAATTTGCTCTTGGACGCGCATCAACACTCTAGTCTCGGCTCTAGCCTCCTCGCTCTGAGGGACGTGGAGGTTCATTTCATCTCCGTCAAAATCTGCATTATAAGGAGGACATACAGTAAGATGAAGACGAAAAGTCTTATAAGGCATGATTCGCACTTCATGTGCCATGATGGACATCCGATGCAGCGATGGTTGCCGATTAAAAAGCACTAGATCTCCATCTCTAAGGTGTCTCTCCACGATAAAACCTTGCTGAAGTTGTTCAGCGACATCAGACAAGTTCTTGACAAAACGAAGATCTAACCTTGAACCATCTGGTCTAATCACATAATTAGCGCCTGGATGTTGTTCTGGTCCATTCATAACAAGTTCTTTCATTTCCTCAACATTCCACTCAGTCACGCGCTCGGGGACGGTCAGAACCTTAGCAATCTTCTCTGGCACGCCCACTTCATTAATTGAAATGTATGGATCTGGCGATATGACAGTTCGAGCTGAGAAATCAACACGTTTTCCAGATAAATTCCCTCTAAATCGTCCTTCCTTCCCTCGTAGTCGTTGTGTTAGTGTTCTCAAAGCTCGTCCCGATCGATGCCGTGCCTGGGGTATGCCAGCCACTTCATTATTAATATAAGTGGTAACATGATATTGTAAAAGTTCGCTTAAATCTTCAACAATAAGTTGCGGGGCGCCTCCTTCGATGTTCTCCTTCAATCGCTGATTAATGCGAATGATATCCACCAGTTTATGAGTCAAATCATCTTCACTACGAATGCCTGATTCCAAAGTAATTGAAGCGCGTACTGGAGCCGGTGGAACTGGCAAGACCGTCAAGATCATCCATTCTGGACGAGCTTGCACGGGATTAATACCGAAAACTAATAAATCACCATCTGGAATTTTCTCGAAACGATTTTTTATTTCAGCTGGGCTTATTTTCACGACACCCGTGGGTGTAGCTTCTTTAAATCCTGTTGGTTTATCAAATCTAATTTTATACTGTTTAGCACCACAATGAGGACATTTAGTGACCTTACGAGCTTCCTTAAAGACTTCCTTGATAAAAGTTTCACGTGCTACGAAATCATCCTTGATTTCTTCCAATCGTTGCTTATACATACGCAAGGTAGTTTCATCTAGGAGTACACGAGAACACAAGCGGCATGTAGCACGTAACAGCTTGAAAATATACGATTTAGCATATCCAACATGCACGACCGGACGAGTCAGTTCAATGTGGCCAAAATGTCCAGGGCACTCTCCCACTCGATTGAAGCATGTTCTACATTTCTGCCCAGGTTCGATGGTACCCAATCTCCGGTCCATAAGACCATTTTCAACAGGCGTTCCATCATCCGCATAAGTATCAGCGGTGACGATTTGAGCTACAGATATTTTTCTAATTAGATCTGGACTTAGAATGCCAAATTGGATTGCCTTGATCATTTTTAATTGTTCTGTTTCAGACATTGACATGCGCAGGCCACACTCACTCAATTTTTAATTTATTAAAATTCATAGTAAGAAGTAAGGAAATAATAGAGAGAACAACCTCTCCGCGATGGTCATGAACATCCAGAACCGCATCTCCCATTAAATTTACGCAAGAGGCGTTTTCCAATAAAGCCATCCAATTATTACTTTCTTTGTACATCTTTATAATTCTTTTGTTGCTTCTTTTTTTTCAAGAAAATCCATACTGAAAGGCTTCTGTCACAGAAAGAAAGAATTTCCCTAGTGTTTGATCGAAGATGTCCGTATAAAGAGCACCAAGAAAGATTAGGAACAGCAACGCTCCACCAACAAGAAGTTGTTTATCGAGAAAGAGCAGCTCTGGAGAACGAGCTACCTTGTTCCCAGAAGATAAGAGAAACAAGTAACGAAAGATGATGAATGTAATGAGAGGGACTGTTAAAACGAGATAAGCATGCTGGCTTGTCGTTTGACTAAAAAACGAATATAACGTAAAAGAAAAGATGATGGCAGCTGCAACAATCGTGATAATTTGCTGTAATAACTCTGAAGTATAATAGTTGAACACCGGCTTATGCGCAGCAGCTTTATCTTTCAAGTAATCTAAATCCGCCTTTCTCTTACAAAGTGACAAGAAAAGAGCACCAAGAAAACTCAAAACGATCAACCAAGGAGATATACCAATACTTAATAAGAAAGTTCCAGACAATGCCCTCCAAACATAATTCAAGGAAAGTACCGTGACATCAATGATGACGACATTCTTTAGCCCCCAAGAATATGCCTGTGACGTGAAAAAAATGATGACGACTATGAGAATGAACATCATCTTTCCTTCTGCAAAAATTACTTGATTTAATGGCAATAGGAATGCCATTCCAAAGCCTAAAAGAAGCAAAAGGATTGTAAGTCCCCATGCTTCTTTGATACTCACTGCATCACTAGCGATGGGACGGCGAGCCTTTTCTGGATGAACTCGATCTAGGGCGACATCTTTAATGTCGTTGATCACGTAACTCGCCGACGATACCAAACTTAGGACAATGAATCCAATAGTCGCCCAAAATACATATTCAAAGTTCAATAAATACTTCCCAAAGATAACACCAAGATAAATGAGCAAGTTCTTGTACCATTGATAAGGTCGCATGAGTTTCACGTATTGTTTCAGACGATCATTAATTGTTAATCACCTCAAAGTTTCACTTGATACAGATATCGTGCTTGCTACCAGAAACTAGTTAAGCCGAATAGCTTAGCATTTAAACGATTTGCATAACTCTCTTTTCTCTTGAGCATAATTGATTAATATTGTTTGTTATCGATCATGCAACACATTAATGGACTCTTTCACTTTTCTTCCATAACAGACAATCTTCAGTCCTAAAGGACAGGCTTTCATAACGACTACAATGACAAACAACTAGATGGAAAGATCCATCAAATTAAAAGATCTAATGCGAGGAAGCCCACGACAATCATTTCCTTAAGAGTTGACGAAGTTCATACTGAAGGAACCCAGGATCTGTCGGTGGAGATAACAAAAGCAAATATTCTTCCTTCGATACTAATCCAATCAAAATCCGGCTACTTTGTCGTCCTTGTGCAATGATACCATCTTTCGTCAGCATTAACACATCAAAATCTTCTTGTCCAAGAGTGAGGGATACCGGTACTTGGGAATGCAAGCTCTGAATGGCATTACTTTGCAGCATTGCCCGTACGACTTGCTCATCACCCACTTGAATTTTGGGCATCTGCCATTCATCAACAAGTACTACAGCTTCTAGGCCAAATTTTTGTTGGATTTCTCGCAATTTTTCTTCCGTGACTAAAGAATCGTGCTTTTTTGACTTGTTCATGGCATAGTCAAGCTCCATCATCAAATCACGCCTTACATTTACCAATTTCTGCGACTTGTTATATTAATTACGATGACTTTAGATAACGAACCTTTCCTCTTTTACAAACATTTCCGACAGATTTCCGACAGAAAATCCAAGCATCTAGATGGAAGATTGTCGAAGTCTCCTACCATTAATCATCAAAATGAAACCAGAAGGAAAATTTTCGAGAATATCAACTAATGCTTGAAATTTCACTTTTGATGCGCACATCAAGGATGAAGCATCCCTTTTCAGTGCATCCAACAGGATTTAAATCTATTTCAAGGATATGAGGATTGCGATGAATGAAATCTGACACTTGTAAGATCAAAGAAACTAAGGAATCCTTGTTAATACCACTTCTACCTCTTATAGGTTCAAACAATTTCCTTCCTTTAAGTTCTTCCAACATCTCTAAAACATCTTCTTTAGTTATGGGCAATAAGCGAAAAGTTACATCTTCTAAGATTTCCACATGAATGCCACCCAGACCAACCATAATCACGTGACCAAAATCAGCATCGTTCTTAACCCCAATCACCACTTCAACAAGAACATTCTGAAGTTGCTCTTCTACCAAATATCCTTTTATCCTATAATTTGGACTCAACTCTTGATGTAAATGTTTAATAGCAGACTTTATCGAGTCAAAGTCCATCAAGTTCAACTTAACTGCCCCAACATCTGTCTTATGAAGAATCTCTGGAGATATTACCTTAATAACACAAGGAAATGCAAGTTGACGAGATATGACCGAATTATAATCATCCAGCCGTGACACCGCAGAACTAGGAACGACGACACTACGGGGAAGAGGAAATCCATTTTCCATTAGAATTTTCCTTGCATCATCTAAATCCAGCCACAAAGAATTCACTTCCACTGTTGAAGATTGAAAATGATAGCTTAAATAATGATCTGACTCATTCATGACCCAACACCAAAAAGAAAGACAAAAGCGAAGCGGGGCGAACATCACCATTACTTCATTCCATTCAATTCAATAATACACTATAGACCATATTGAGAACTCAATTATCATAAAATTATTGCTTCGAAACGATTCAGTCCAAGAGAGATTGGAAAAGATCTAATCTCATTCAAAACAAAAAATAAATAAAAAATTAAAAGAGAGGATATGTAGTCTATTTCTTGTATCGGCCGCGTTCAACCTTGTCAACGATTCCAACAGCCACTGTTTTACCGCTATCACGGATGGCAAAGCGACCAAGTTGTGGTGTCTTTGAGAGTTCCTCAACACAAATGGGTTGGGTGGGAGTAAACCATACCATTCCTCTCTGGTTCTGCTTGAGTTCGCCGAGTTCCTTGCCATCCAAGCTTCGGATTTCAGTAACACGGCAAGCTACCTGGGCGGTACCAATGTGTAACACTGGCGTGTAACCCACGTGGAAACTCCAAGCCTTGCCTTTTCCTTTCTTAGCCTTGCTCAGGGATCGAATGACTAGAACAAATCCCTGAAAAGCATCTACCTCCGGGGTCAGAGCAGATACGGGGTCATCTGGGCTACTTACAACGGCACCTTTGAGGATGTCCTTTGCCCCCACGTTCTTAGCGCGAATATTGAAACCAATGTTGTCTCCAGGAACTGCCTGAGGGATGTCCTTGTGGAATTCTTGAATACTTTTCACGGTTACTTCAATGGGCTGAATACCTTTCTTGGTTGGAGAAATGGCAACCGTCATATCTGGTTTTAACACGCCACTTGCAACACGACCAGTAAGAACTGTTCCCACACCTGAGATGTTCAACACGCTCTGGATTGGGATTCTCAAAGGCTTCTTCATCAATTCTTGTTGCTTTGCAGCTGGACTTGGCAATTGATCAAGGCCTTCTAGGAGGGAAGGTCCATCGTACCAATCTGGCCATTGTTCTTGGACAATCTTTAACTCTTCTTCTAATTGTTGAATGAATTCAGCATCTCCTTTTCCAGCTTTTGCAGCTTCAATGTGGTTTTGCAAGTTCTTGATGGTCATATCCTTAGGTAAGAGGTTAATACCCAATAGACCAGACATTGGAACAAATTTCATATTCTTAACTTTTTCTTCCGCATTCTCCACGTTCATTGCCTTGAGTAAGGTTAGAAAGGTACCACTAATCTGTTTCTTGATAGTTTCATAGCGTTTCTGTTCCCAATTAACGGTGTCCATCTTGTTAATTCCAACAACTACATCCGTAATTCCTAGTGCACTCAATAACAGCATGTGCTCTAAAGTCATCCCAATAACATTCTGGTACTTACCACTACCAGTTCCAGTGGATTTCAAGCCGTCTTCGAATTCTCCTTTTCTAGCACTTACCATAAGAATGGCTGCATCTGCCTGACTTGCACCAGTGATCATATTCTTAACGAAGTCGGAATGGCCAGGTGCATCAATGAGGTTGAAGATATACTTGCTAGATTTGAATTCCGTATGAGAGATGTTGATGGTAAGTCCTCGTTTTCGTTCCTCAATAAGAGGATCTAATACCCATGCATAGCTCCAAGAAGCCATACCTTCATTCCTAGCCCCGACAAAATATTGCTGCAATATTCTCCAAGGTTCTCTGTTTCTTTTTGGGTCGTGTACTTGTCCTAGTAAGAATAGAAGGTGACCAAGGCTTGTACTCTTACCATGGTCGACGTGACCAGTGATTACCAAGTTAATTCTTTCCAGTTCTGCCATATTTCTTCACCTAAACTATCACTTTACGTCTAATTAACGTACAGAGACTTATTTTTCGTCTTTATTTTGTCAAAAATTACAAGTCAATCCTTGAACAGCATTGTTGTCAAGGAATCTTGAACCCTATATTCACTTGATTTAATTGTCCTTGATAGAGGATAACAAGCGCCAATTCGTAGAGAAAGATGGGCTTTTGCCTAAAGACGTTATAAATTACACTTGTTGTGGTGTTCATGTAATGTTACATTTCAGTTTTTTATAATAGTTTCGATTGCATGTTCCCAATCATTAACCAAGAATTCAAACCAAATTCCTTTATCTTTGATATAAAGGACAAATGATATTTTACAGTTTTACAGGGAGTTATTCACTTCTCCTTGAAGTATTTAAAAGAATGAATAGGTTTTTAAAAACATCTTTTAAATGACGGGGAGAACTGAATAACTCTCAATTTCACAGTTGATAGGGAATTAAACCGAACCATTTTCCATCAATTGGGAAGGAGATTAAGAAAGCAACTGAACCGAAGAAAAAAAGATTTATGAAGAAAGGTATTCTTTAGTTTTTCAAAGAGAATTTCCCGAATATTTCATCAATACGGTGACGGAATGTACCTAGAGAAACAAAACCCGCACCCAAGACGAATACCTGCCTGAAAACGTGATCTAAAAACGCAATAAGGAGCGCTGTTTTATCATCAATGGAATGAAGAATGACCAATGAGGTAGCTATAGCTAACTCAAAGCTCCCAAATCCTCCAATCGTTAAGGGAACGGTCATTGAGAAAAATCCTACCATCACAGCAACGAATGCTGTTGCCAAATCTAACTCAATTCCCAAGGCCTTCGCAACGAGAAAAGTAGACGTGCATTCCAAAAACCAAGTAGGGAAAGCAAGAAGGAAAGCAAGAAGTAACTTGCGTTTTTCACTAGTTAATTTAGCAAGTTCCTCATTAGATTTATGGATACCAGAAATGAGCACGTTAGTAAGCTTTGAACTAATATTTCCCAAGAGTTTTTCGATCATTCCCTGTAACCGAATTGGATTGGTAACTATAAGGGATAGGAAGAGTACAGAGATCAACACCACCACGATAGAGAAAACTAAGAAGAAATATGCGATATTACCCAATGATGATGCCCTAATGACGACGTTTAATAGGATTATGAAGAAGAACAGCAATGAAAGAACATCCATTATGCGATCAATTACCACCAAGAGGAGTCCTCGTGTCACTGGTATTTCTTGTTCAACATAAAAAAGATAGATGGAGGTTACATCGCCGAGTCTAGCTGGAGTGACTGCATTTACAAACCAAGTTACCAAACTGATTCTAAAAAGCACGCGAATGGAAGTAGAAGAACCCAGTATGAGATGCCATCGTAAGGAACGAAAAACAAATGCAACAGCAAATAGCACGAAGAATAGCACGATGGGATAGGGATTATTAGATATCCGTGAGAAAGCCACGATGATATTATCTGGATTCATGTACCAGAGCAGCACGACAAGGACAGCAGCTAAAATGACAATGGACACAAATGTTCGTTGTCGTCGACTCTTCGATTTATCAGCCGCTGGGGTTTCTTCGATTTCCTCAGAACGATTAGTCATCTATTAACCACCTAAACTGTTCGTCGAAACTTCTTAATCTTAAGTAGTTAACCAGTTAACCATTTCGGTTCTACGAATGAAACTATCAGATACCAGCAAGGAGGTAAGATCAAATCAAATCTTTGGCACTCGACCTACTAAATACCTAATCCATTCAGTTAATACCAGGGGCGTTAACAAGCTTTCTCCATTTTCTAGAGAGAAAACCAACAGTTTGTGAAAAAAAAGGCGATTTTCTACCACATATTTTGACTTTTCCCTGCTTGAGATCACGACGAAAATCTTCCTCATCGGAACCTGGCACCATCACGTATGCATTTCCTACTTCAAATGGTAGGTGAGCGTCTGATCCAGCAGTCATCAATTTTCTTAACTTGACAGCTAAATTCCAAGCTTTCCAATCAAACATGGGTAAGACATTCCTTGAATTAAAGACCTCTATCGCGTCCACGCGTTTAACTGAATCAGGGAAGCCTTTACCTCTTCTTGGATCAAAAGGATGAGCTATTACAGAGATGCCATCTTGTTCCCGGATGCAATCAATTACTTCGGCAGCTTGACGCGTGTTTATCGGCTCTGTCACGAAAAGCCCCAAAATATGCCCAGCATCAGAACTAACTTCGACGCCTGGAATCACGAAAAAATTGGGATCTTTTTTGGCCCATCGATAAAATTTCTTGGAAATGAAAACAGAATTATGATCAGTAATGGCAATCCCAGAAAGATTTTTATGTTTGGCTAGTCGAATAAGATACTTGGGGCGAAGACCTGAACACTTCGACCAATAGGTATGGCAATGAAGGTCAACTTTCATCTTTGTCATTCGCCCCTAGAGAGTTCTGTAACAATTCCGACACCCACTGTCTGCCCCACGTGTCGAAGAATGATGCGACCTAGTTCTGGAAACTCATCATATTTTTCAATCACAATGGGATCAAGAATCTTGATTTTTACAGTAATGAGTTCTGAAGGAAAGGCAATCATGATCTTTCCTACATTTTCACGTGGAATTTTATCGTGAGATGAACTTTTTCGTTCAATGGAAATGATCTCCATTACTTGAGCAGATGCATGATTTGTACCACAATGTAATGCTAACATTGATGCTGGAATGAGAGGTTTCTCCATCACCAAAAGGCGAGCTATTATGTCCGTAGGTGGCTGATACTCATAATCCACAGGAGCCAAAACTACACCAGCATCCAAGTTTTCACGGCTGATTTCTCGTAGATTCACGACGACGTGCTCACCAGAGATGGCTTCATCTACCGATTCATCATCCAACCATATTTCTTTAATGGTTCCGGTCTCACTAGCTGGTAGAACTTTCACCTTATCGTTAACTTGAATTCTTCCAGCAATGATTTTTCCTTGAAGCACCGTACCACTACCTGGACGATCATATGCATCATCGGCAACGAACCTTAAAGGCATATCTTCCTTAGATTTTGGCGGTGAAAGGGAATTCAATGCTTCTAATAGAGTAGGACCATCATACCAAGGAGTTTTATCACTCTTATTGACTAAATTATCTCCTTGTAGTCCAGATATCGGAATGAACGGGATTTGGTCAATTTTGTTCAACCATGGCGATTGAATGAGCTTGAATAAGTGTTTTATTGCTTTCACGGCAAATTCATAATTTTTTTGCGAATAATTTACTAAATCCATTTTATTAATACACACGATAAGTTGTTCTATTCCCAGCACTGATCCAAGTATGGTATGTTCACGGGTTTGACCACCAGGACTCTTAGGTGATCCCGCTTTCAATCCCGCTTTCAAGTCATTCTCTACGACACTTACTATCAATAAGGCTGCATCTGCTTGTGCCGCACCACGAAGGGCATTCTTGACAAAATCGCGATGTCCCGGTGCATCAATCAAAACAAACTTGTATTTTTCCGTTTCAAAATATTGAAAAGCAATATCAGCTGTTACTCCTCGTTGTCTTTCTT
>JAJRXH010000533.1 GCA_024276395.1 archaeon | reverse complement strand
GGGATTTTTACCGCGGCAACATCGTCTTGTGTGAGATTCAAGGTCGTGTTAGCTGAGAAGGATAAGACATCATCTCCGAAGGGGTTTAACAAGGGGACCACGTTAAATTGCAAGACTACATTGTTTCCAAAAGTTGTTGGATTGATTGCATACGTTCCTTCTGGGAGATACCACCAATCAGCGCTTGATATGGCACCTGCACCATAGATGTTTCCAGTAGTGATTCTTAGAAAATTTGAATTTCCACGAAGTGTGCTAATGAATTCCCAATTTCCTTGTACTGTTACGGTGTCTTCATTCCAACGGTAAAAATCAAGACGTGGATCGTTATTTCCTCCCCCGGTTCTATTGATCGCCATTAAAACTGGCTGCGTCAACGTGAAATTATAGTAAACCTCTGTAAACATTTCGTCAATTGGCTGGTTCAATGGTAGTTCAGATGAAAGGAAACCAACGGTTCCAATTCCGAAATCAGCAGGGTTAACTTTCTGAAAAGTGATGTCATAACCATTCCACCAAAAGCCATAGATGGAATTAACGAGAGTGATGGTGCTATTAGCCATTGCTTGTACAATTACCTCATTAGACGATGATTTCACGATAGTCCATTCTTCATTGGGCTTTTCTTTGAAAAACCATCCATCTTCGGGACAGTTCATCCATTCAATCTCATTTATGTTGATGCCATTTTCAGTGAGTAAGTTTCGCGTTAGTGGATAACTTATCCGGTAATAATTACCAGCTTCAAGAGAAAAAGTGAAATGCGTGACGCTAAAGATCTGATTTTTTTCTGAAGTCACCTTATAGTCATATTCTTTTCCATTTTGCTCCATAATTGATCCTTGCTTCACGTCAAATAGATACGTGTGGTTGACGGGGACCTCAATGGGGGCGGGTAAGGAGTTGAAAGGATGAGGCGAGAGAGTCACGAGCGTGTCTTGGCTCACGGTGATTGAAGCAATGACTACAGATGTGGTCGTGTCATTCGCAGATACGGGATAAACTGCCAGCGTTCGCTTTATTTCAAGTTGTCCTTGAGGAGTAACGCAACTTAAGAGGTCGTAGCCTAGAAAATCTGCATCGTAGGAAGCATTGGTGAACTGGATGTAGGCATTAACACCCTGAGTAGAAAGACTCACATCTAGTAAGAATGGTCCATCTGTTTTGATTAATGCGTAGTAAAATTCATTTCCTTTTGCAAGGAAAGTTAGTGAGTAGCCCATGTGTAAGCTGAAGGGAGCATTAATTGTTTGTTCAAATTGATGCTCAAATAATGTTGGAGGAATTAGCTGGATGGCACGTGGCAGATAATCGTCTGGAAATAGAGGATGTGGATTATCGCGAATGTTATTACTGGTCATCGAGCTTACCAATGGGGATGTGGATGATATAGTTCCCGGATTAACCGTGGCAGTAGCTTCCGTGAGACGTGATCCTGTGACTTGTGAGTACGTATAGCTAGTTGATCCACTGATCATTCGCTCATAGTTAACAGATGAAAATGCTGTTCTCGGTTCGAGGATGTAGTAATCAAGATCACCGAGGGGAGTTGGCTTGAAGATTTGCTTGGTGACTTCCACCTCGTGAACGGGGATTGCTTGAGTTGGCTTACTACTCACGGTGCTAAGACTTCCGAAAATGGAAGTTATCATCAGAACCATGATCAAGATGATGGTTGTTGCACGTTTTGTTATTTTCATCGTTAAGATCTTCCTTGTTGAATGAATTTAAAATGTTTTAGAGTGCTAGAGACAATAGCCTATAAAACACTACCGATTCATTCTTATATATCTTGTGGTTTGTGTTGCTCTAAGTCCTTTAACAATAAACAAGCTTGCTTTTCCTTTAAGAACG
>JAJRXH010000532.1 GCA_024276395.1 archaeon | reverse complement strand
TGATGACGTAATTCTGTAAAAAGATGACTCGATTACACGTAACTTCAACACGTCCATTTCGAAATCTGCATTCTCCCGTCGGTCGGTACCAGTACAGATGGGACGACGAGGGATGGAAAGGTCACGTTCACGCCTCTGGTTCATCACTGGATGTACTGGCGCGCATTTTTCATTTTCATACAGAATATCTCTCAAGGAACTCATTAGGGACTATTTAAAAGAATTTCCATCTCGGCATTTTTCCTAGAAGATCCATCCATTTTCTAACTAATTCTCGAAATTTGTCTGGAAGTTGTTTCATCTAAGATGTTTGCCAACAACATTGTTGTTCGAGGTTACTGATTCATCATTTCTACAATGGTCATTTTTAGAGTTTTCCGACTGACAAGGAGGGTTTGGTGCAACGTCATCATTAAAAGAACAAGTAGTGACATCGTCAGTGCCTTTACGGATGTGATGTGAGTAGCTTTCAATTCCTTAAGGCTAAGTGAAGTCTGGAAAGGAAGGTGGTAAAGAACAGAATAATTATAGAAAGTTGAATGAGGTCCTTCTTTAGGATGAGCAACCAACGAGATAAAAAAGATGTGGCATGATACAGTAGACTGATAGAGGATGAGATCAAGAAAAAAACGTGCTACGTGGGGACATTGTGAACACTAACTCTAATCTAGTATTTAAGGAAAAATCTACGTGAAAAACGGAATTGCACTGGAAGATCAGAAAAAATCACGGTTACTGGATTTTTTGATATGAATCACTTTCCTAAAACGACTGTTTGTGGTAATGCCATTATCTTTAGAGCCTTGTCACAAACGAGAGTTATTCACTTGTCCTTGAAGTATTTAAAAGAATGAATAGGTTTTTAAAAACCTCTTTTAAATGATGGGGAGAACTGAATAACTCTCTGCGAGACGACATCTTTCTTTCCTTTTATGGTCCCTTTACAAATTGTTTTAAAGATATAGGCATCCATTAAATCATGAAAATACTATCACGACTATCATTCCTTCATTGAAGAATAGGAAGATTAATTAATATGAGGTGAAAAAAATGTACAGTTCGAGGTATGGTGGCATTCAACATGGGTATGGATATAGACGTCCCGAAGATGTAAGAGCTGCCGTGTTAAACCTCACGATGCAGAGTACAGCTTTGGCTGGAATTATTGCATTGATCACTGCCATTTTAATCCCTGAATATCCAGGTTTATTTGCTATTATATTTTTAATTGCTCTTGCTGTGGAAATAATCACGATCATTGGTTATTTCTTTGCACGGAATGAAAACACGATACGACTACTGTTCTATGGATTCGTGGTGTCGTCTGCCATTTTACTAGGAGGAACGTTATCAGAATTCTTGGCATTTGGATTCATTGGGCAATTACTTATTGCTGGTGCAATGGGATTGACTGCGGCGATTGTCGGAGGCATTTACATTTACGTAGTTCGAAATAATCCAGATGTCAGTTACTTGTACAAGTTCTTGATAATTGGTGGTATCTTGCTCATCGTTGTACTCATTGCTAGTTTTTTCGTGAGTTTTAGAGCCATTGTTTGGTTGATTATATCATTTCTTGCGGCAGTTCTTTTTAGCTTGTATCTACTGTTTGATATGAGTCGTCTAATGAATCAACAATTCACGAGTCCTAGTCGAATGGCTTGGAACTTGTACTGGGATATCTTACTCATCTTTCGATGGATTTTGTATCTTCTATATTACTTACTTGCGAGTTCTTCCCGCGATTGACTTGCTAAAAGAAAATTTAAAATCGAGTATTTCTTTTTTTAATGATATTATTTTTTTTCTTATTCCTTCCTTTTATTGTTCATTCCTTTTTTATCACCCTAAAAAGGCTGTTGAATTGAAAATTCGTAAAAGTGAACTGCAAAAAAGTGAAAAGATGAAGGAATGAAAAAAATAAAACATGCTCTGATGAATGAATCGCATTGATCATGAGAAAATTAGAAAAGAAGGGATTTTTTATTTTCGGAGAGAAGCTCCAAAGTAAGTAAAACCTGCATGAGTAACTAGAATGATTATTAGGCTGATGGTAAAACCGATGACAATGACGATTGCTAATGCCAATCCAAAACCCGCATAGGGACTTGTTGATTCTTGAGCACTCTGGAAAGCCAAATAGATCAAGATGGTTCCGATCGCCATCACTATTAATATTATTGAGCCGACTACCTTGAAAGGGATGTGCTGCTTGGTAATGAATCCTCCAATGATTCCTGAAATGGCAGCAGCAATTGCAATGTTAATAAAGGCGAGAAAACCAGGATCAATAGGCAGAGCTGATCCAGCTCCGTATAGAATTCCCCATGAAATGCCGGCAGTAGGGATGAAAATGATAATTGAGATGGCATAATTAGCCACTATCCTAGCATTGCTCACTTCATCCTTTGGTGGAGAATTTCGTGCTGGAGTCCTGATTACTTGAGTGGTTGATGTGGGTATCGCTGAAGGTGGGGTATATGAATATTTTCTCGATGAATTAGCTTTTAGAGGAGCTCCACACCCCAGACAAAACTGATATTCTGGCTCGATGCGTAATCCACAAGTTGGACAGTAGATTGGATCCTTCTTTCTAGATGACATGCTTTTTCCCAATCAAAGAAGTCGCCTTCTTTTTAAAAAGGCTTTTCCCCTCGTGATGCGGATATGTTTTAAAAATATCTGGCTTTCACTAATATAGGACTTCACCTTTTGAAAATTAAAAAAGGAGAATGAATTAAACAAGGGAAAAGAAACACCTTTATCTTCCTAAGATGCGGGAGAGAAAACGAGATCTTCTTCTTTTCTTTGACTTTAGTTCATCCGGTAGAGGGATTCCATAGTTTTTTGCAAGAACGACGGCTGTCATTTTTGCTGGCAAGTTGAATCTCGCATAGTTGATGATTAGTTTCTTTACTGCGGCATTGATGTCTTCATCCAGAAAATCGATGGAATCGTCGTCTAATAGTGCTATACCTGAGTCATAACAGATTTTAGCCATTTGTTCTCGTCCATACAAACCTAATCCCCTTTTAACCAAGGTTTTGGTGAATTCTTCAATTCGATCGCGATTTACTTCCATACACCAACCTCCAGATCTCTTAATGCATTGATGACGTCTGGAATGTGTTCCTTGGGGATGATTGAACCATGCTGTGGACAAATGAGATCTATATCTAGTTTTTCAATTTTCTGGAGAAAATTCTCCACGTGACGCTTATCCGGGAAATATGGCTGTGCAAAGTTTTTCACTGCTTCTGCGTAGTATTCATCCGCGTAAAGATTCCAATTCACGGAAAAGCCTCCAAATATGTCAGAAGAAAAAAGAATTTTCTCTTTGGTATCGTAGGTTACGATTGCTCCTGGAAAGTGGAGATATGGAGACGTGAGGAAGCGTAAGACACGACCACTGGTGCCTACCTCTATTTCATCACCGTCATCAACCGTCGTTACTTCTGTTTTGACACCATAGTATGGAATGAAGAGTGCAGTTCGCTCAGACGTGACGATTTCAAAGTTATTAATACCTATTATTTCTTCAATCAAGGGAATGGCAGCACACAAGTCTGGATCTTGGTGATGTACGATGACCATGGTGATCTTTTCAATGGGAACTATTGATTCAACTTTTTTACGGACCCAGTTCCAGTGTTCCTCCAATCTTGATCCTGGATCGATTAGAATTACCTCGTCTCCATCAATGATGAGATATGGATTATTGGAGAATCCAGCATCGTGATCAGGCCATCCAACCCACCATACACCAGGTCTGATTTCTACAGCTGATGTTGGATCGATTTTGGTCTTTTCATCTACAATCATTAATCACACCGCCTTTCATGAGTGTTATCAGTGATCTCTCTCCAATTGTATTGCCAGGATGCTCCTTAATAAACATTCCTAGAACGCTTGTTGTCATTCATCGGGTGAATTGAGTGTTATTTCTTCGTTTTCATTCAAGCATGACATTCTTGATGTTTTTCCAGTCGATGATTTGTT
>JAJRXH010000531.1 GCA_024276395.1 archaeon | reverse complement strand
GCATTAAGCAAATCCCAATTGTTAACAATAGTCCCATCACTTCAGAAGGGGGCGGGGATGATAAGTAGATTGTAAGTAGGTGCTGGATGGTCCAAGGCTCTGATGAAATGAATTGATAGTTAATGAAAGGCCAGAAAAAAGGTACAAATCCGCCATTATCTAGATCTAGCAGAAGATGTATGGACGCGCCTAACATGACCGTGACGGTGAGCTGCTTGTTTTTCTTGGTGAAGAAATAGGCAAGAGTGCTAACGATAAGCACGAAAAATAAAGTATGACCAAAGGCACGTCCTGAATGAACAATTAATTGAGAAAACGTTTTATCGAACAAGTCGGGAAGAAAAATCGTGAGTAGATATGCGGGATAATTGACTAAAGATGGTGGTGCTTTCTCATATGTTGTCTCCTTGTTCGTTAGTGCTTCTGGGTTGGGGAAAAAGTGAATTTTTATTTTTTCGACTAGCAGTGCCGTGAAATATGAAAACCCGATGTGACCAAATGGCAGCATGATGTTTTTTCTCCTTATTATCGCGTTGTTTCTATTTTTGACAGTTTGGACAGAAATAAATGGATCTTCCTTTCCATCTAATTTTCTTGATTGAATGTTGTTGACATCTTGGGCAGGGTTTACCATCTCTTCCATATACGGTGAAATGGTCAGAATCTAATCTTTCTGGAGCTTTTCCCAACTCAAATGGATATGATTCTTGGTTTTTTGCGTGGAATGCCATGGCCATTACAATTTGAATGGAGGTAATGAAATTTTCGATTTCTTCATCTCTTAGGCTGTCGAGCGTCTTGAAAGGACTCAACGAGGCAGCGTGCAAGATTTCACTCCGATAAATGTTTCCTATGCCAGCAATGAATCTTTGATCTAATAGTAAGTCGGCAATTATTTTTCGTCGCCATCTTTCATTCACCATGATCCTCTCTTTAAGTTTAGGAACCAAGTTGGGGTGGGCAACATCAGGACCAAGCTGTAATAGTCGCTCATCACTTGTTAAGGGATTTTGTTGGTGATATTCGAGGATGCCAAATTGTCTTACATCCGTGTATGCTAGCAATCCATTATTTTCCAGTAAGAATGCAACTTTCCAATATTTGGGAAGTTCCTCATTCTTTATTTCCTTCATCTTTGAACTAAAATGTACTCTCCATCCTCCAGTCATTCTGAGATGATTGAGAATCCATCCTTCGTTTAATTCGAAGATTAGATATTTACCAATTCTTTTGACGTCATTTATTTCCTTATCAATGATGTTAGGTAACTGATGTTCTAATTGGGGACGAACTCTTGCATTCTGGTTGATCCATACATCAATAATGCGTTGATGTGTTGCTTTGAGCAATCTTTGACGTATTTTTTCAACTTCTGGTCCTTCTGGCATCATTACCACTTTATTAAGCTTGATTGACATGGCAATCCACAAGTTTTATTACTGTTGTATTGAAACGAAGTCATGATTAAGGATGTCTTCCTCGCAACCTTTGTGTGTTCTACTGTTTAGATGGGAGCCTTCTCCACGAGAAAGTGTCTTGACCCTCGCGCGAGCATCTGCCTCACTTCCAGCTAACTCAGTTTCTGTTATAAAAGATGTCTTATTTCCTTCAGCGATAATTCAAGCACCTCTTTTGGATGTGTCAGCGTTTCTTCCCTTATCCTTGCCACAGCTGGGTAATAGAATCGTTATTGTTAGATATGAGGCAAGATTACCAGTCGGACAAGCTGTTGTCGTTTTGATAGAGCCTAATCATTATCTGAGGGTCCTTCAAGCGCATCCCATCGGAGTGTTACGCTGGATAGAAGAACATTGGAACATTCTTGCTAAAATTCCTTCTGATGAGGACACGGAGAATGAAAAAGAAGCTATATCTCATCTTTTAGACACGTTTCCTCCCTCATTCTTACCTTTTAATCCTAGTCAGATGCTTGAAACCTTTAAACATTTGATGAAAAGCAAGGAGATCTTCAAAAAAATCGTGAAGACTCTCTCACAAGGGAAGAGGATTCTTTTCGTTGATCATGGTAATCAGTTTGACCCACAACTGTTCATTAGGAGCCTTCTCGATCTCTTTCCGACAACGGTGCGAATCAATTTTGGTTCTGTATTTCCTTCATTATATGCAAGTGATTTGTTCAAATCTCGGTATTTCAACTGGTTTTTCATTTCTCTTCCTCCT
>JAJRXH010000530.1 GCA_024276395.1 archaeon | reverse complement strand
AATAATATAATAATTTAGACTTTTCCGAAAGGGGGTCGCGAAAGGCACGAACTTCCCCATTCATTCCAGCAAGAAACCCAATTCTTCGATGAATCTCGACTAATTGCTGAAAAATCGGTCTCTCATTTCTAATAATCAATCACATGACGATCTCCTCGGACGATACATGCCGCATCGTGAGCCATGTAATCATTTTAGTCATCCTGACTGAAAAAATGAGAGTTTCGGAAAAGCCTAATATTTTACCATCTGATGATCCGAATTCTCATGAGGTGAGTCGTAACCAATCCAAAAATGAATCCACACTCAAGAATTCTTCAGAATACTTACTTTTCATCACTAAAATTACAAGAAAAGGCCAACGTTGTGAGGAGAAAACAATAAATCAGCAGGGACTTTCCAGAAATAGTTAGAAAAGGCGACAAGCATCGAAAAAGATTGAACGCTGAGCGTTTCCACCAGTATTGTTCAGAACATTTGTTGTCAACCTATCGTTCCAAGAGAACATTATTTTTTTTATAGGAAGAAACAAAAAAACTAACTGAAAGTGATTGTCCAGCTGCATCGGGTGTCAATGAAATGGGTTTACCAAGGAGAAAGACACTAATGTCATCAATGGTTCAAGATGGAAGCCTGAGAGCTTACTTGATGCGCTGGTGGCAGCATCACGCCACGAGGATCTCCTTGCCTTTCTGGGAATGGACAGAGAAGCCACGTTTCAGCCTTCAGAAATGAAAGTGGACATGCAAGTTCCCGATCGAGTATTTTGGAAGGGAAACTAATCATGGATCTTGGACTTGAAGATGCGAATTGATTCGAGGGCTTGCGGTGAACTGGAAGTCAAAAACGCGGTTGGCATCCTCCATTACATCCACAATGGCCCAATGCTTGAAAACTATAGCACCAAGCATGAGGTAGCACTTGTTCACGTGAAAACCATGGTGTTTACCGTGAATCATCCGACGACCCGTTTTCAACGCCTCCTCAATCAGCGATCAATTCGTTATCTCTCAATTGAATATGGTTTTCCAAGTCAACAATCCTTGGATCCTCATATCGCTCCCATTCCACTCGTGCTTGCCGACTTGAGAGCGCACATCCGACAATTAACTGATCGTAATGACACTGATCCCAAAACACGGATCAACGAAGATCAAGTGGTCAAGAAACTCGAAGCGCTGCTCTCACGGCGGTATCGTCCCGAGGAAAAATTATTTCTCCAACGCTATCCTCACTTGCTAGAATTTGACAGGCCAATTTCTCCAGCAATAAGTGAATGTTTGATCCGCTTGAAAGAGGTGACAGAATTGAGCGAAACCGAACTGGAACAAATCGTGAAAGAACACTTGTACTTGTTAAGCCCCGAAGAGCGATTGAAGGGCCTCAAGCCCGAAGAAGAAGAGGAACTGCTCAAGCTGCTGCTGTTGCGAAGAAAACGACTGCTGACCGAGAACGTAACTACAACAAGCGTAACATGATGATGACCTTCAGTAACATTACCATCCCCTAAAGAGACGACACCAAGAAAAAAACGTTCCAAGAAATTACACAAGGCACAAACTGACTGCAGGTTTTTTAGGTCATTCGTGCCACCTCGTGAGGGAGGAATGCCGTGATTAACTTCCCACGAACCTCTATCCCCGCATGAATCATGGTGCTGAATCATTTATTAAGGAAAATGCCAACATGAATGGATGAGAACGGAATCATTTTCTTATTTATTTCTTGTCGATTTCAAATACGATTCAATAGATCATGACATGTAATAGGACGACAGAAAAAAATCCTTCAAGAAATGATGTGATGATAAATTTTAGAGAGCATGAACTAATGATCTAGGTGGTTACAATTTCCAAGATCATTTAATTGGTTAACAGTTTGTCATTCACGTGAAAACAAGTGATTGTCACGAGATTAAACACGGTTTTGCCAAGCAATAAAAATGATGTTAGCGCGTGTTCTAAATGCTTTAAAGAATGAAAAGTGATAGATGACCTAGAAGCAGAAGAAAAATGTCAATGAGAATAATCTGCGAACTGCCGATCTGATCAAAGATGTTAACGTGAGGAAGGATGCTTCAATCAATAAGAGAATTACCTACTCCCAAGCCAGCAAAAAATGAAAAAAAATGGAGTTTCTTTTACGCTCCAGATTTGAGGGTTCTCCGTGACCTGTTTCTTTATTGTATCAGAAAAGGGCAAAAAGGCGCTGCCTTGCCAGAGTTGGTAAGTCTCATTACCTCAAGAAATAGAGAAATGCAAGTAATGACAAGGAAAAAAGGAAAAATGGTGAATGCCGGATTCACATCAACCATCAAGGGAATGACAAGAGATTATCTTCATGCCGCACGATATCTGGGATTGCTAGAGAGAAGAAACTCCAAGTGGCACCCCAATCAAGATAAACATTCAGATGCAAAGCAGTTATTTATCTTGGAGTCCGAAAAATCACCTCATTCAACCACCATAGACTCACAACTGACGAGAGAATTGACTGACAACGAGAAACTTGCATTTCAAGAAATTTTATGGGATTATCATCACGTGAGAACATTCGCTTGGTGGTTCACGGATTTTACTGCTCTCATGAATCCATCTACTTTAACGCTACTAGCATTCCGAGAGCAAGGAAAGGGTGTTGGAGTCATCTCGCGTAAAAATGAAATATTCTGGTGGAAAGAAATTGATAAAACTACTTGGAAAGTCCCAAGGAGGTATCATCGACTCTCAGTAATCACGCATCTTTATCCACAGTGGTTACAGCAAGTTGAACTCATCGATAGATGTCCAATTCCTGGAAATTACATCCTAAAAAGACACGGCCATTTCAAGCAATGGTGGATTGGATTTTATCCCCTTGATGGGAGGAGAAAATCTGTTAAAGAGTTAATAGACGAACTGGACAATCACCTTCAGGCAAATTACGCGGGATTTCGTGGTGGCCGCAACGTGGCCGTGTGGATTCCAGAATTGTTGTGGGATCTTGCTAATCGCTTTCGTCAGCCTTTAGATGTCATCAAGAGAAGTCTCCAATTACTAGTGAAGGAAAATCCCCAGCGTTACTACCTTGAACGAACATCTAGCGATGTCATTAGCAAGCAAACAAGGTATCATGAGGAAAGCTACCTCAAGGTCGATGGCATGTACCGAAGTGCTCTTCTCATCACGCTAACATGATAATGTCAATTAAATCGGCAAGTCTTGTAGTTTTGGTGGCAAGATAATGGAAGGCTCGTCATCATTCATTTACATTACACCATCACGAACCAAGAAACCATTTCTTGCGAACGCATCACGTTAATAATTGACTGATTGATTGATTGATTGATTGATTGATTGATTGATTAGAAAATAAAAGAAGGAAGATGATTGCAATGAGTGAAAATTCACGAGAATTAGAAATGGAATCCTTGAGTACAATGATAAAAGATTTGGAGAGGCAACTCAAGAAAAAAATGGATGAACAATTACGCGTTGAACGAGATTACACATCATTGAACTTGAAATTCAATCCATTTCCCGTTACGGGCATTCCTCCAGAATGGTGTCATCTTCTCCCACCCTTAGACAGCATGCATTTACAGCAAATTTTTCACTTCGTCCAAGAGACATATTCCGCTCGTGGCGCTGCAGTTAGTGACTATTCAGGACTGGTCATCATCGGTGACTACGGAATGGGAAAAACCCATGCCCTTCGATTCATCAAAAAACTCATTGAACAACTCAGAGAGAGACATACGGGACTTCCAACTCCAGTGACTGCATTTATTGAGAGACCCGAGAAAAACATCTTAGCCGTCATTCAACGAATCATTGAACAGATAGGGCATGACTTGTTTAGAAAGTACCTGTGGAGAATCATTCTAGTGAAAATAAGAGAAAAATACCAAGGTCGACTCATCAAGAGATATTCTCTAGGGAACCAATCCTTAACTAGGTACTTATCTAATGAAAAACCTGAGAATTTGACAAGAACGCTTGAGAAGAAATTGCTTGATGACCTTACCGTGAGTAATTATCTTAGATTCATTGGGTTCTTCGAACAACATGGAGGAGACTTCAACCAGTTACGACAAGATGCAGAAGAAATATTACGTGCTGAAGGCATTACCAAGGATCCATACTTGTTAGATTTGTTCTTGGATTT
>JAJRXH010000529.1 GCA_024276395.1 archaeon | reverse complement strand
AGTGCCGCAACAGATTCATGGGGCCATGCCGTACTGTATGACCTATACTATTCTGTTGATGGCGGCATTAGTTGGAACCAGCTTACCAGTGGACTGAGCACGCCAACCTATACTTGGGATACCAGCAGCCAGCCAGATGGAACAAATTATCTCCTAAAAGTAGTTGCCTATGACCACGCTGGATTAAGTGCCGAAGACGTGACTGACGGTACCTTCACCGTGGTTAACGGCCGCACTGAAGTCACATCTGCCACGACCAGTAGCAATTCTTCCATCATTCCACGTGTTATAGTCGTTAATACTTCTGGATGGACGATGGAGGTATTAATGGTGACCTTAATGGGTGTGACCTCTAGTATGCTGGTATTAAGAGGGTCACCTCGCGCGACGTGGAAGAAAAAACGGATGAAAAAGAGAAGTTGATGAGGACTCCTCTTGACGTATTGACTAGACCTGCTTGCCCGACATTCAAATCTCTGAACCTCTCGTGACGCTTGGCGGGATGGAATGCCAAGTTAAGCCATCCTCATAGAGTAGAGAGGGCAATCATTCCTTTTTCAAGGTTTAGTAAGAACAAGAGGTCATCCAGCATCACCTTGTCTTTCTTAAACACAGACTTGTCAGCGGCTTTTTCTTTTCGCTTTTTTTCTTTCAGCAGCTCTTGTAAACTGAAATAGTTATTTGACAGGTCGTGTAAAGGTTATGGCTTGGAATCACGGGAATCTCTCAAGTAGGTTCTTTTGGATTCCTTTTTGGGATATGTGGCAAATATTTCGATTGCTCTTGAGTCATCACGAGTGAGCAAAATAGTAGATGTTCCACAAATGAGTGAATGGTCCATTTACATACTTAATTTACATGCTTAATTTTGTATTTTTTCGTTACATTACTTGTCCTTGGCCAAATATCGGTGGTGAGGCTGAAGTTTAAGAATCATAGGATTTCTTGTGCTTGACTTTGAGAGTTATTCACTTGTCCTTGAAACTTTTAATGACACTGGTTGTCATTTAAAAACTCTTTTTAAAAGAAAAGCATAACTGAATATCTCTCTTATCTTTTAATTCTAATACTGGGTCTTCTAAAACTTTTAGCTTCGAAAGATTAGTTTCGAAAGAAAATTCTTGAGGATGCCTTCTTATTACTATTATATTGTACACAAAAACACGATAGATAACGCAAAGATGGATTCACTTTTGATTCAAGAAAATGAATGCATTCTAATTTTTAAATTGGTTTCGATTTCAATCGACATCTTAAACAACTTCATTCATTTATCAAATTCTGGAATATGAAACAATATCAATAAGTACTTAGGTCCTCCAAAAATTATTTAATTTAGACTTTTCCGAAAGGAGGTCGCGAAACGCACGCACTTCCCCATTCATTCCTTCAAGAGACCCATCCTTCGATGAATTTCGACTAGTTGATGAAAAGTCGGTCCATTTCTCCTAATGACCAACCAAATGGCGATTTTCTCGGACGGAGCGTGTCGGATGGTAATCCAGATGATCATTTTAATCGCCTTGATTGAAAAAATGAGAGTTTCGGAAAAGCCTAATTTAATTATCCTCATTATTTGAAAATGTTTCTTAAAGGAAAGCACCGTGTCTAAATACCCTAAGAACAGGTGAATAACTCCCATAAATCAGCTTTATCTCTTTTCATCTGATAATGTGTTTTATCGATCTTGTTCTAGAGGTGAGGGCACGAAATGACGAATTCGATCGAGACTGTTGAAAGGTTGGTCAAAGTGTTTCTGCGAGGTCAATAGAAATCGTCGTAATTCCCATCGGCAAGATCACCTCATCTCGGGGAACAATCGATTTTATCGGTCAATCTTGACGAACGAAGATATCATATATAAAAGGGATTTCTGAATGACTCTCTGATCATTTCACCTTAAGTTAGAATGGTCTAATCTTGTTTATTGTTACACTTTTGTCTGTTGTTCGCTAACTCGTGATGGCGTGTTATGTTCATTAAGATTTAAGGAATCATCATGTCGTGATTCCTGTGACTGAACAACTTTATGTTTCTTTTCTGATGGCAGGTATTCGGTCTGGAGATTAGTATGACCTCTTGCGATGAAAGACATTTCTTGTTCATTTTGTTTGTCTTCACGTTCATCGTTATGTATCAAACTCATCACCCTAATTATCTTTTGTATCACTTGACACGTGATTTTCTAATGGCGTTCGGATCGAAGTTGACCTTTACGACTCCTATTTTGTCATTCCCTCTCTGGTTATCCTGGGTTTTGTGATCCTTCTTTAGTGGTGTTATTTTTTCGTAGATTTTCTTCTTTTTGTGGATCTCTTTTTTGCAAGATATTCTTTCAAATTTCTAATAAATGGTTCATAGAACCAATTGAGTTCATATTCAGGAGGTTGTTCATTAATTCGTTCTATAATTAAGTTCGTTTCCAGTAGTTTTTGTAATTTATTGTTTAAAGTGATTTTTGAAGGTTTACGTTTACCTATGAGTTTCCAGATTTCGTCTTTCGTGAGAGATTTTTCTTTTTCTAAAATATCCAGTATCACGAGGTAGTAGTTTTTAGTTGACTTGAAATCTTTGTTTTGTTCGATGAAAAATTCTAATAATTTTTCTTTCGATGGCCTGCTCAGTTTTTTCTTCAGTAGATTTTCTGCTTCTTTATAAAGTTAAATGTTTTCATCGATAAGGGTCATACTAGAAAATGCTTCTGCTTCAAAGGGTATTGCTTCGGCTAAAAAAACGTCAACTAATCTGTAAAACATGAAATCATTTGGTATGATTTTTGTAAGTTCGATCACAGTGTCGATTACATTTGAGACAAAAGCAAGATACAGTTGCTTATTGTCATTACCGATTAAATAGGTGTAAAAAGGATTATCCAATGTTTCTTGAAGTTTTGGAATCATCCATTCTTTATGAATAGTTTTGAGCAGAAATGGATCTTGGAAGAAGATTCTTTTCATTTTTTTCAGTAGTGGAAAAATTTTTCTTGCGGTATTCACGCATGTTAGAAGGTTCAAGGAATTTAAGGTGATGATTTCTGAATCGAGGATGTTTGATTGAATTGGATCGTTTAAAGGATTAAGGTCTTCCCATGTAACATTTTCTGGTTCATTCCGTTCTAGTCGTTGTTCTAATTGCCACTTTTTTAGTAAATTTTCCATGGTAAACACGAATAGAAAATAGAACACGTGATTACTAATTCCATCATCTGAAGAAGATCTTTGATTCATTATCCGTTCTATTTCTTTTAATTTTTCTTTTCTAATTTTCTGTATTTTTTTGTAGAGTGTGTTCTTAAATCTTATGATCGTGTCTTGATCTTCTCCTTTCGTGTGTTCAAGATAACAGACTAGGTGATTCAGAAATCTGTCATTCTCATAAAATTTGACAATGTTAAAATTCTCGGAGAAAGTACATGGTGACAACGCATCGCGGATCATTGCCAATCGATTATGTTGCTTCAAAAACCAGAGGTAATCTTTTCGCAAGTTTGGGTCCTTCAAAACCATATAGGCTGCGTCGTGTTCTCGAGTTTGTTCAACTTGCTGATAGCGTCTCCGAAGCAGCTTTTCGAAATTTTGATGTTGGGCGTCATCTGGCTTGAATTGGAACAGAGTAAAATAGTCAGCAATGGTTGGATCAGTGAGACTTTTTTCCCATTCTGGATATTTTTTACAGAGTTCTACGAATTGTTGATAGTCTTCTTTATCTTTATCATCCAGATTTGAGCCAAATTCAAGGATGACATTCAGGAGTGGAATGAAGTTAGTCCATTCTATCACTGTCCAGTAAACGTGTCTCATTTTATGGACAAGTTTGCATCCTTTTGGTCTTTTTTCCTTAATTTAAAAGAGGTCGTAGTATTTTCGAATGAGGCGATTTCCAATGATGGATGCAATATTCTGGTATAATCTTCGTTCGTCTTCACTCTTAGCATCATAGCACAATTTTTCTAATTGTTTAATAATCTGTTCTTGTGAAATGTCCTTTTAGCGAAAGATTGCACATCTGATACAGTGTTGGTGCTCCAGTATGATAAAAGACATCAAGCGCCGGGAAATGACGGCTGATCACGTTACCGTAAAACATTTCTTTCAAGATTTTTCTTTGTTTTTTCCATTGATCGTAAAGTGTTCTAAACTCATGATCTGGAATTTCAGTCAAAAAAATCTTGAAGTTCTGTAGGTATTGCCAGTATAGTTTCCGACTGTTTTTGTCTTGAAGATCCTCAAAAATCGTTTCGATTTCATCTGGGACGAGCAAATTTATTTTGTATAGTTGTTGTTATAATTTGCTATCTAACTTAATTTTCAAACTTGTTAAAAAATAGTATGGATTTTCACAATTTTACTGAATAAGACTTATAAAAGACTTGTTATCTGAAATTGAAAGTTAACAAACTAATATACTTTGAACTTGATT
>JAJRXH010000528.1 GCA_024276395.1 archaeon | reverse complement strand
TGGCTTTCAAGCATCGGCATCGCGTCATCCGTGAATCTGCTGTCGTTCCGTGCGTTGCGAGGATAAAACACGAGGTCTCGTGGGATTACCCCTGGTCACGGGTGCTTTTCTTCTTTTTATTCTCTTATTTATTAATCAGATCTGTTCGAGTTGAAATATCTTCTTTCGTTCTTAATTTCAGCGTCTTTTTAGAGTATTTTCTTTAACTATCGTTCAAGTATTTTTATCTTTCTTGGTGACCGTGAGGTTAGTCTTTGATTGGTGTTAGTCATTGACTCACGGAATACCAGTAATTTCCTAATGGTAGAAGGGTACCAGATTTAGTTGCCGTATCGTTTTTAATTTAAGTACATGAGTCATAAGTGGAGACGAGAGATGTGGTTTTCTGCGGACGTGGTGGCGAATGAGTAATCAATTGAAAGATCAATGGGGTAGAAAAATTGACAACTTGCGCATATCCGTCATTGACCGTTGCAACCTTCGGTGTCAATATTGCATGCCTGTTTTGTCTACCATCTCGTTTAGTGACAAGTCTGAATTACTTACATACGAGGAAATCTACCGAATTGCCAAAATTGCTGTAGAAATGGGTGTTCGGACGATTCGCCTTACCGGAGGTGAACCACTTCTACGAAGAGAAATCGTCACCCTTGTTGGAATGTTAGCGTCACTCAAGCAAATTGGTCTTAAAAGCATCAAAATGACTACAAATGGCATTTTTTTGTCGAAACACATTAATCAATTAAAACGTAATGGTTTAGAATCTGTAAATGTTAGCATTGATACTTTAAACCCTCGTAAATTCGAGAAAATCACGGGATATCCACTACTCAATCAGGTCATTGAGGGCCTTGAGAAGGCATTGAATGCAGAAATCAAAGAGGTCAAGGTTAATGCAGTGGCCATTGCTGGATTTAATGACAACGAAATTTATGATTTTGCTGAATTTGCCATTCAATACGGAATTACCGTTCGTTTTATTGAGTACATGCCTTTTCCTGGGAATGGTTGGTGTTTGGAAAAGTTCATCCCGTCTGCAGTTCTTAAAGCAAAGTTAGAGAAAAAATATCAGTTACAACAAGAACCTTCAATAGAGCCTTCTCAGACTTCTCGAAATTACCGAATCGTTGGGACAGATGGAAAGATAGGCTTCATTTCCTCCGTGTCTGAACCCTTTTGCTCGACCTGCAGTAGAATGAGGCTTAGTGCTGATGGTAAGCTTCAACCTTGCCTACATGGGAGGGAAGAGTTAAACATCAAGAAAATCATCAGAAATGGAGGTTCTGATGAGGATATTCGTCAAGTCATCTTGAAAGCAGCGAATGTCAAATCTCGTGGCCATGAAGACTTTCTTTCTCCAAAATTTCGTCGACCAACCGCGGCTCGTCCAATGATAAGAATTGGTGGATGAGAATTGATGGATGATATTGTAATTTTTCATTTCTGATGGAGATGGGAAGAAGGAAGAAGTGATATGAAAAAATGAGTGATGATAAGACAAGCGTCCGAAAAAAGACTTAGATATTCAATTTACAGCGCATTGTGTTGATCATTGGCGTTGTTTTCGTTTACTTCGTTCTTCTATTATCTTGATGCGTTCTAGAACACTTAGTTCACTAAAAAAAGCAATGGGTGGTTCTTCTGACTCTAAGATTATCTTTTTTTGCTTTTCTTTTAATGCTTGATTGATGGCATCTGCTCTTTCTGCCACAGTTTGTCTTATATCCTCTTTTTTTGGCTGTGTATCTCTTGTTTTTCTCTTTTTCCCAACTAATTCAACGCTTTTTGTCTTCGATTCATCAAATGGGAGGCTTTCTGGTCTAAATTCAGAAATTATTCTTCTAACAGTTTCCGTAAATTGTCTTTCGTTGATGAGAAGCTGCACGTGGCGATAGGCGAGATGCTCTTCTCTTAATCTTTTCAGTTGGTTTCTTGTCCATTGAATGATTTTTTTGGCAATCAGTTCGATGATGTGTTCATTATCTCCCTCTTCACAAATGATGAGACAAGAAAGGTCACCTTCAGTTACTGTGACGAATTTGAGATTGGTGCCATCTTCTCGTGATATGACTAATGTTTTAATCCCAGTTCCCCCAATATCTCGAGCAAAATTCTCAATCGTGCTGTAATAACTGGTTAGCAATGCGGGATCAGCCTCAATAGGTGCCCCGATCAACTTGTAGATCTGAGATGAAGAAGTGTCTCTTCCCTTTTTTTCGTGTTCTGAGTAAGCAATGGGAAGTGATGTCTCTCTTTGATAGACATAGGCTCCGTGTATTCGAAAAGTTGGGATGTCATGTTGTCCAGTAAGCACTCTCGCTAACCAATCAAATGCTTCTTGTATTCCTTCTCCAGTTTTTGCGGATACTGGGAATATCCGCAAGGAAGTAATGTCAATGAGATCTATTGCCTCCCACAGATTAAGAATGTCGACGAGATCATCAACTGTAGCAGCGCCTTTCAAATCTTGTTTGTTAGCTAGAATCATGACTGGAGCTGATTGGACATAACTTAGGGCAAAAATGAGGGCATCTCGAGCTTTTTGAAACTTTCCGTGGTCGGCAGCATCGATGACAAAGATGAGAGCATCTGATTTGGGAATGATTTTTTTCCAGAAGGCGTGCACGTAAGTGTCTTGCCCTCCCATATCATAGGCTTGAAATTCAATGGTATGATGAGTTCCTCGATACTCAACGTGATCAACATCAAACCCTAACGTGGGTGTTGTCTCGTAGTAGTCGCCATAGATCAATCGGGAGAGGATGCTGGTCTTTCCAGCTCCCGAGAGACCGACGAAGCAAATGGTATAGGTACGTGGTTGAGTACTGTTCATGTGTAGTCGACCATTGACGATGCTTGGTCAATCCAATTCATGATAAAATCATTCACTGATTATTTAAAAACACTCACTTCTTGAATATCATCACACAAAAAGCATTTGATGGATGCAGATATGCGTCATCATGAGGTTCGTAAAGAATGAGGTGTTCATCATGAGTGAAAATGTCGTGATTGAAAGGGTAAAAGCAAGAGAAATATTTGATAGTCGTGGTAATCCGACAATTGAGGTCGATATGGTCTTGTCGAACGGGACGAAAGTTCGTGCTAAAGTTCCTTCTGGAGCGAGCACTGGTAAGCACGAAGCTTTAGAATTGAGAGATGGAGGCAAGCGTCTTTATGGAAAAGGAGTTCTTAAGGCCATAAAGAATGTGAACGAAGTCATTCAGCCAAAAATTATTGGGATGCATCCAGAAAAGCAAAGAGATATTGATGACCTTCTCATCAATCTTGATGGTACAGAGAATAAATCGAAGTTGGGGGCAAATGCAATCCTTGCTGTTTCCATGGCAAGCTGCAAAGCTGGATCTATAGTAAAAGGGGTTCCCCTGTATGCGCATCTCCAAGAACTTAGTGGAAGAGGTCAATTCGTATTGCCAGTTCCATCCTTTAACGTGATAAATGGGGGTGCACATGCTGGAAATAACCTTGCCATTCAGGAGTTTATGTTATTTCCCATGGGAGCAAAATCATTTCGCCAATCGATGGAAATGGGTGTCGAATGCTATCATACCTTGAAATCGATATTGAAGAAAAAATACGGAAGAAATGCCATTAATGTTGGTGATGAAGGCGGTTTTGCACCACCTTTGAATGAAACGAGAGAAGCTCTTGATCTATTAGTAACTGCTGTTGAAGAATCTGGATATGATCGAGAAATAAAATTCACGATGGATGCAGCAGCCTCTGAATTCTACGAAGAC
>JAJRXH010000527.1 GCA_024276395.1 archaeon | reverse complement strand
CATTGTTGCTCTCTCCATTGCAGATTCACCATTCATCTCACATCATGATGATAGGATTCTTTTTCATGCCGTGGTCCTTTGATCTCTTTCTTGGCGATTAATTACTGAAACACCAGTTTTTTGAAGTGTGGTGGAAGTCTTGTCAATCAGAGATGACAAGGAATCACTTCATTGTAATTGAAATTACTTGGAATTGCAATCAGAGTTGTTCGGACAGTGATGACGTGCTGCTGGGGTTTTCGCAAGCAATGGAAGAAGGGATAACGTGATAAGGAGCCTCCTTGCTAAGGTGAGGCATTTCATCATTCTGCCTAAGGTGTAGGACCACATCGCAATGTTCATGAACCATTCCATGTTCAACGCAGCCCCAAATGTAGACATAGTGAAGTGCATCAATGTCACCTTCGACGTTGACCATGTATTCTTCGTATCGTTCGATTCGGCGTTCTTGTTCATCTTCTGACATGTAATGGGTATAGATGAGCTCCCTCCCGCAGAGGATGCAATAATAACCTGTTCTTAGCTCTTGCAAGGGAGCTCTCATGATTTGGATGTGTTGTTGTCGTGCTGATACTTCCGTCATGCATTTACGCCTCTACGATGTGTTTCACTTCCTCTTTCTTGAGGACCGTGCGATCGACCCTTTACTCTCCACGCCGAACGACAACAAACTCAGACACGTCAGTATTTCAAACTTGTACTTGCCAACACGGCGAGAGATACTGTACTCGATTCTCTTCCACTTTCCGAGGATCGCTGACCGTACAAGAGGTTCTTGGAAGGATCCTATCCAAGTCGTTAATATCGGGTTTTCGTGACGCGCACGGACTCATAATCACCATGATGACTGTACCGTGTTCCGATGAGAACCACGTGATCGTGACGAATGTTCTTTAATCGGGCTCATTCTGATGAAATGATACACCATATCTACATTGTTGAGGTACTGACGTTCCATTGCCAAGTATCTTTCCGATATCCAGTAAATGAGATGGCGCTGCGTCTAGAGAGAATGAATGAGAAAAAAAATCATTCATCAAGCAGGATCAAAAAAGTCTTGACGATCTTTAATCAGGATCACATTGTTCATGGACAGGCCAATGGATGGGACAATCCACCGCGTAGACGAGTGCAAGGTTCCCAAGCGTATCTGTACCAGCTTGTTGATCGAATTCCTTGAATCGTTCCCATTCATCTTCCACTAGATTGCCTTGTTCATCAAGACAAAGGATGGGCTTGCTACAAATGGTACATGCGACGTATTTCCTTCCACCAACTGCCACGTGGTGTAATTCTCTCTTTTTCATCATAGTGAATTGGTTGATCATCGACATCTCTCCCACAAATATGAATCAATGGCTATTCTTCTTATACTTTTATCACGTAGAAAACAATGCAACATGAATTTACCATTTTCCAGACAGTTATTTAGTTACTCCTTTCTTTTAAAAAGTGCTTTTAAATGTCAACCCGTTCCTTTAACTACCTCAAGGATAAGAGAATAACTCTCCTCAGCATTTTTAGAGGTCCTTCGTTTCTGAAAGATGGAAGAGTCTTTGGGAAAAGTGGTTGTAAAACCGTAGCTACTTGAGTTCGGGAAGAAAATCCGTCTTTTGGTGAATTAGATTGTCAATTTTACTAAGAAGCTTGAAATCTCACTCATTTTCATGATGATAACCAAACATATCGATTGATAACACATCTCCTTTATTTTTCCACATTGAATGATTTTCAGATCATATCGGATACAGAATCATTTCAATGCTAACAGAAAGAATGTTCACTGTGTCTCCAAGTGTCATTTTCTTAATTGACTCAAAAACGAGTAACCAAGATGAAATTGTTCTGTCCAATGAATCAAAATTTAGCGTGGCTTTTAGCAAGTAATTAGACGAACTTTCATCATGACGATGGTGATGATGCTGATCCAAATGAAAATGAAATCATTCCTTGGAATGGAAGCGACTCACTCACGTTCAATCAACATTCGTCCTTAAAAAATCTTCATTTTATCTTTTGATTTCAAAAGATTCTCAATGATAATCCTTCATGACAAATAAAGGCAACTATACTTTCGCAGAGTACATTTTTCAAGCGAAAAGAATGATGAACACATTACTCCCACTTCGTGGATGCGGATGATCTACATTTGTGAACTACAATATTTATAAACACGTTGTCATATCCGTCATAACGTGACTTGATATTGAATCCAAACATTAAAGAGATATCATGATTCCTTGAAGATGAAGAATGAAAGTAAGGCTTGACAAATCGGTCATCTTAATGAAATACTTGAAACCCATTCAAGTTTTAGTTTAATCTCATGGTAAGTTTCGAGTTTGAGACGACCAATAGCCATCCGCAACTTTCACGCGGGTTCTGTCGCAAGTAACACGAAAATGAGAAAGATGACTTTAGATCGGTAACGCTTGTAAAGTGCTCTCTTGAAATGAATGCATCATGGAAGGATGAAAGTAAAAACGTGCGGCCTTCATCTAAAAAATAAGATGTTGAAGTCAAATGTATCATGACGATGACCAATTGGTTTATTTTTCACTTCACGTGCTTTTGAAACTTAACAGACTAGCAATAAGATGAATCCTCATGCATGGAATATAAGTCTCAAGTCTGGCACGAAAGACAAGTCATGTAAAACGAAGACGAAAATTTCAATATGAACCAACTTGCTGGAGAGGAATGCTGGAAGAAAT
>JAJRXH010000034.1 GCA_024276395.1 archaeon | reverse complement strand
ATTACATTTCATCCTAGCGTTAATCTTTGAATGGGGCTGAAAGTATGGATAATAAAGAAGAGTATCGAATTGAACGCGATTCGCTTGGGGAAGTAAAGGTTCCCAAAAATGTCTGGTGGGGAGCACAAACACAAAGAAGCTTGGAAAATTTCAGAATTAGTGGAACAAGGTTTCCAATATTATTTTTGGATTCCTTGATACGAATCAAGCGATCTTGTGCTCGTGCCAACATAGAACTGAAGGAACTATCAGAAAAAATAGGAAAAGCCATCATTGCAGCTGCTGACAAGATCATTAACGATCAAATGTGGGATCAATTTCCGTTAGACGTGTACCAAACTGGAAGCGGTACACAAACCAACATGAATGCCAATGAGGTAATTGCCAACATTGCTAATGAAATACTCGGAGGAAAACGCGGTGAAAAAAAACCCGTTCATCCTAATGACCACGTGAACAAGGGACAAAGCTCCAATGATATCATTCCCACGGCAATGAATGTCTCAACGGCAAGAGCTCTACAAAACCAGCTAATCCCAACGTTGAAAACATTAAGAAAAAAACTAGAAGAAAAAGCCATACAATTCAAGGAAATCATAAAAATTGGAAGAACTCACTTGCAAGATGCCGTTCCAATCACGCTAGGACAAGAATTCAGTGGTTATGCTGCACAACTTCGTGCCACCGAAAGCCAATTAGAACTAATTTTTCCTATTATCACTTTCTTACCAATTGGAGGAACCGCCGTGGGCACAGGGTTGAATGCCCATCCCAAGTTGGCAAAACTAACCTGTAGATACCTCAGCGATGAATTGGGAATTTCATTCAAGCCATCTCAAAACAAGTTTTCACAGATAGCAGCTCACGACGAACTCGTCACCATATCTGGAATTCTCAAGACCCTGGCTGCAGCCTTAATCAAAATCGGTAATGATATCCGTCTCTTGGCATCTGGTCCAAGATGCGGACTCGGTGAGTTAATCCTTCCCGTCAACGAACCTGGATCTTCAATAATGCCCGGGAAAGTAAATCCAACGCAAGTAGAAGCACTAGTACAGGCCTGTCTCAGGGTAATAGGTAATGATCAAGTCATCGCCATGGGAGGATTCTTCGGAGGGCAGATAGACTTGAACACGACAAAACCACTGATGATTTATACCTTGCTTGAATCAATTACCTTATTATCCAATTCAATGAAATCATTCACAGAAAAATGCGTGGAAGGCATCAAAGCTAACCGAGAAAGGATCTCATTTTTAGTAAACCAATCCCTCATGCTCGTGACTGCTCTAACACCACACATTGGTTATGACAAAGCAGCCAAGATAGCACAAAAGGCCTACAAAGAAGGAAAGACAATTCGGCAAGTCGTGTTAGAAGAGAAACTCCTCACTGAGGAGGAATTAGACAATTTCCTAAATCTCCATTCAATGGTACATCCATGGGATGACAAATAAAGAAACTTGTCTCATCTAATACTGACATTTCCCTCAATTACTTTTTTATCGGTATGCTCCAATCTCTTGATGATCAATTTGCAGTAAGAAGCTCCTTTATGGAGACACTGTCCTTCAGAAACATCTATTTTTTCCTTGAACAAGCGAGCAAAACCTTTTAACATCCCCTTTGCCAAATCGCACAATTGTCGCTCAGAATAATATGATATGACAATCGTATCTTCGTTCTCAATGCCTAGAAACCGAATCTCTGGGGGATTCCCCTGAGTATGAGCACGAATTTGGCGATGTGTGGTCATCTCAAAGGACTTTAGAAACTCAAAAAGGGTCTCATATCGAGAAAAAAATTTTTCATACCTTGAATAATAACTAGGGACAATATATTCTCCATATTCCAACAAGATGCTCGATACAGATCTACCAACTAATCGAGAGAGGTTAAGAAGAAGAATGACCATTTCTTCATCATCATAATATCTTTTAGACGTGTATTGGCGATGAGAAAGCCCAGACAACGATAACATTTTTTTCTCCGTGCTCAAATCCCAACGTGAACGAACGAATCTCAACAGTTCTTCAAAGAAAAGCCCATGCACCTTCATCACGATCCCAAGTTGTATCTATGAACCAATTCACGCGGCTTTTTAAAATGCAGTTGGTTTTTCTCACACCAGAAGCTGACGTGGAACAACACAACAAGACTCATTAAGACACCCGTGTCATGTAGTTCTGAAAAAAACCATACATAATAATTAATCATGGGTGTGGTATTGCATGAACAAGGAATCTATCGCCTTTCTGAGTGAATATAAAGCAATGATATGGGAGGTCATGAAAAACTACATCGAGCCACGACCAATTCCCTCCATATCACCACTAAAGAACGAAGAAAACGAACAATTCTTCTGGAAACAAATCCGTGATTATCCGTTGCGTGGAGGCAAGTACATCAGATCCACTTTAGTCGTGATGACTTGTGAAGCTCTTGGTGGAAAAACCGAAGAAGCCTTGCAGACCGCTGCAGCCATGGAACTCTCCCAAAACTGGATCCTGATCCACGATGACGTGGAAGATCAATCAACCAAGAGACGAGGGAAACCAACTGTACACCTCCGTTATGATGTGGAACATGCCATCAATGCTGGAGATGGGCTCCACACCATCATGTGGAAAGCACTCGCCGATAACTTCGACATCATTGGACCAGAACGTACCAAGCTCATCTTTGACGAATTCTACGATATGATACTACGAACATGCGTAGGACAAACCGCTGAATTAAACTTTCGAGGTCGTTGGGACATCGACGAAAATGATGTTTGGTATGTGCTCGATGGAAAAACTGGATATTATACCATTGCTGGTCCCATGAGACTAGGTGCCATCATAGCTGGACGACATCCACAAAAAGATGCCCAACTATTCAAAAATATCAATTCATTCGGAGTAAGTCTTGGCCGAAGTTTCCAAATAATGGATGATGTGCTCGATGTTACCAGCGATTTTAGTGGTTTAAAGGAACGGGGAGGTGACATTCAAGAAGGAAAACGATCATTACTTCTCATAAGACTTCTCAAGAAGGCCAATTCTTTTGACCGACAAAAAATAATGTCCATCATAAACAAGCCAATGGGAAAAAAGACCACTGAAGAAATAGAAATTATCATTAGTTTGATGGAAGAATATGGTATAATTAGTGAAACCAAGAACCTAGCTAAACAATATGCTGAACAAAGCATTCAACTTCTTGATCAGCTACCTTTTACATCAAAATACAAAGAATACTTTAGAAACTTAATAACCTTCATCATTACCAGAAAAAAATGATAAAAAATCTATTTAGACTCTCCAAAACACTCACTTTTTTTCAACAAAGGCTATCCAAAAGACCATCGTGGTCACGACAAGGAATGCCCTACATAAAGGACTCGTCACTTACCAATTGATCAATAGAAAGAAAAAGTCTCACTTTTTGATGATTGATAGAGAATCGTCAAAAAATGGTGTTTCTTGCGAGAATGAGTAAAAATTACGCCACTTTCTCGAAAACCTCTCGAAAATGTCTAAAATCTATTTGTCTCAAAAAAATCTTTTGGAGTCATTCAAGACAAATCCATCGGTCATT
>JAJRXH010000526.1 GCA_024276395.1 archaeon | reverse complement strand
GATGTTTTCTTTCAGCAATTTCAATTCTTTTTGAGCCAGTGTCGTGACAAGGTCATCCAAGTTGCCCTCATTGGAGATGAAGATGCTTCCCACGGATCCAGGCATGAAGACATCTTGTAGCTTGAAATGTGGCTTGATTTTTCCAGAATCTAGATCTGGCTTGGAGAAAAAGGTTGTACGAGGACTCATTCGATAGAAGAAGCTTATCAGCTGTGCATTTTCTGGTGAGTCTAGCAATAATTCGAGAGCTTTCTGACGCACGGTGTCCACGGGATCAACAAGGTCATTCCCTAGCATTCTTGACACTGGTAATGGTGAAAGCAAGGTAAAAGTGAGAAGACATCCAGATTTCAATCCTAAAAGGTTTTTTATCTTCTCAAATCCTTGCAAGATGCTTTTCTTTCGCATTTCTACAAATTCTTTACTGGTCATTTCTTTCTTGATGCGTATTTCTAATTGACCCCATCCCTTGGATTTTCCCAGTCCTACTTGTACTTGTGAAATTTCATTGAGCGTCTCCTTGATGGAGGAATCGCCAATGAAAGCAATGGCATTAAATCGCGTTCCGGCATCTAGAGCGAATACACCGTACAACAGGCCACGGGCAGAAGAACGGAAGTGGGGTGCAATGGCAAGACTTCGATAAAAAATGCGATGCAAGTACTTGTCCGTGGGAATGATGGCCTCGTAATTCATTTTTTCAGAGGTCTTCGCGGCATCAATGAGCCCACTAAATGAGGAACTCTTGACTCGTGGGTCATCATCGATTTGTGGATCCTTGAACAGCCATTCTGAAGATAACACGTCATCATCGTACAGATGAGCGATCTTTTGGGCAGAACTAAAAAGAAGGTTATCGGCAATGGCCTGAACGGTGTTTTCATTGGGTAGTCGTCGCTCAACGATGGACTTGATCTTGTAACAAGGATATACATCCTTTAAATCCCATAATAAATCATCCTGGGGTGGTAAGGGAAAGCCTGGTGTCACCGCGAATTTTCCTTGCGTCCAGGCCTTATGATAAGCACAATTGTATTGTTCGGAACACGTGGAGCATTCTAAGACATCATTGGGACCTTTCAATTTCCTACAATTTCCAAGTTGATTTTTCACGTTAGCTCTAATGAATGAGGCGGCAACAGCTCCCAATAACGTGGTATTGGGAACGTGATCCGCTGTTTCGTGGAAATTGCCCTTACCTCTCTTGGCCGTGATGATCAAGGGGGTTTTTGCGTGGAGTTCGAGAATCATCATCTTTTCCATTTCTCTCACCAAATCAGATGCACTTGTTCTTCTTACGACTCAATTCAAGTATCATGGCCCTTTAACAATTTCTTCAGCAAGGGTTCCGTCATTTCGAGGAATTTTTCTGGACTCACGTGAACATCGAGAATGGTACCGAGACCACGACTTTTAAAACCACCAAACGACTGCCATCGGAGGCCATGTAGTCCAGCTCTAAGAAAGGAGGCTTCTTCTAGAGTCAAGGGAGTCTTTGGCGTGATCTTGAACGTCAAG
>JAJRXH010000525.1 GCA_024276395.1 archaeon | reverse complement strand
GACACGGCTCAGCACCGCATCAAACAAGAGATCTTGCAATGATCGGCGTCCAAGCATTTAATTTGCTGCATGCCTTGCCATCCCGTGAAATTGATCCCCTTGAACCTGTTGTATTGACCATTGGAAAGTACCAGGTTGGCACCCGTTATAACATCATCCCCGAGGAAGCCATGATCGAGGGTACCATTCGGACGTTTAGTGACGATGTGCGACAATACTTAAAACGACGAATCATTCAAGTTATCTCGGAAATAGCGGAACTTCATCACATCAAGGCAGATGTGCAATTCAACATTGGACATTCTGGTTATAGACCGGGATGGAATGACCCTGGATTTACCGAATTTGTAGGAAAGACAATCGAAGAAATAATGGGAAAGGATGTCATAAAGTGGGAAGAAAAACCTTTCATGGGAGCGGAAGATTTTTTTGAATTTGGTCTAAACCGAAAAATTCCCACGTGTATGTTCTTCGTGGGCACGCGGAATGAGGAAAAAAGTTGCACGCATTCTCTTCACAGTGCCCATTTCCGGCTAGATGAGGACTGCATCCCGATTGCGATGCGGGCCATGGCAGCGACAGCCCTGGCCTACTTGCGTTGATGCCCACGTGATGCAATTTCGATGAAAACTCTGGGAGGTTATCAAAAATGACCGTGAAGATCGGAATTCGACGAGAGGAAAAAAACCAATGGGAAAGAAGAACACCACTCATCCCAGCGCACGTGAAAACTCTCATCGAACAATATGGATACGAGTTCGTGGTTCAGCCCTCGAAAATTAGGTATTTCAAGGATGAAGAATTTAAAGAGGCTGGTGCGACCATTTCTGAAGATTTAAGCGATTGTGATTTCATATTTGGAGTTAAAGAAGTCCCCATTGATAAGATTCTTCCGAACAAGGTCTACATCTACTTTTCTCACACGATGAAATGCCAGCCCCATAATATGCCCAAGCTCCGGAAGATTTTAGCAGAACGCTGCACGCTCATTGATTATGAACTTATCAGCGATGAAAACGGAAAACGCCTAGTTTTTTTTGGATATCATGCTGGACTGGCGGGAATGATAGATACTTTATGGGCCTTGGGGAGAAAATTCCAGCAGAAGGGCATTCACACTCCATTGGAACACGTGAAAATGGCACATGAATACAAGAATCTAGAAGAGGCCAAGAGAGAAATTGCCTCCATTGGTAAGGAAATTAGAGAGGAAGGACTTCCCAAAGAAATCACGCCCTTGATTTTTGGAATCACTGGATATGGACATGTATCGCAAGGAGCACAGGAAATTCTTGATCTCCTACCCGTGGAAATCATTGAACCAGAAGAAATTGATGATCTTCTCAAGGAAGCGAGGAATCACCACGTGGTTTACAAGACCATTTTACGCCAACAGCACATGGCAAGAAATCGGAAAAATCCGGACACCTTTGACAAGCTCCATTACTATGCCCATCCAAAAGAATATGATCCCATTTTTAATGAGTTCTGGCCAAAACTATCAGTGCTTGTGAATGGAATCTATTGGGAAGAACGATTTCCCCGCTTGATCACGAAAAAGAGCATGAAAGAACTACATTCACGTAGTCGATTAGAACTCATTGGAGACTTGACATGTGACATTAACGGGTCTATTGAACTAACCATTAGAGCAACAACACCAGATTATCCCATTTACACGTACGATCCGATAAAAGATGAATTCTTTGATGGCTTGAACCCTAACGGAATCGTCATTCTCGCTGTTGACAATCTTCCCGGTGAAATTTCCAAGGAAGCCTCGGAGTTCTTTAGCAATCAGCTCCTTCCTTTCGTGCCTCAAATTGTCTCTGCCGATTATGCGATCCCACTTGAAAGATTAAACCTTCCTCCCGAGATTAAAAAAGCAGTGATCGTCTATAATGGAGAGTTAACACCCAAATATCAATATCTAAAGAAATGCCTCGACCAGAATGCGTGATCTCAATTCTCCACCCTTTTATCATCTCGATGTTAACTCTTATGGAGTAAAAAATGATGATCTTACCCATTCTTGCTCTTGACCATTCTTGCAATTGATATTTTGTTATATCAAGAACAGATTTTTGTATGATGTGCTGGAGGGTATTGTTGGAAAAAATCACCTTGCCTTCGCGTGAATTGGCAAAGAATGCCAATCACTTAACGAAGTGTGGGGTGATGGAGGAAATGGAAATGGCTAAGGTTCTGATCCTTGGTTCTGGAATGGTCGCGAGACCAATCGTTGATTACTTGCTCAACCATGGATATGATGTCATTTTAGCCTCAAGAACCATCTCGAAAGTGAAGGGCATTCTCAAAGATCGCCCTCATTCAAAACCGGAGACACTGGATGTCAAGTTACATCCAGAAAAACTGGATGAATTGATTCCCTTGAGCGATGCGGTTGTCAGTCTTTTACCACCCGCTTACCACGTGATGGTGGCCAAGAAATGCCTTGAACACAGGAAACACTTGGTCACTACATCATACGTCAAGCCCGAGATGAAAAATCTTGATGCGGATGCAAAAAGCAAGGATCTACTATTCCTCAATGAATGTGGTCTAGATCCCGGGATCGATCATATGGAGGCCGCACGAATCATCCATCAAGTACGAAAGAAAAATGGCAAGATTCTCAGCTTTCTCTCTTATGCCGGAGCTCTTCCGTCACCCGAAGCAAATACCAACATCTTTGGCTACAAGTTATCATGGTCACCGCGTGGTGTCCTCCAAGCAAGTACCAATGCAGCCCGATATCTAAAAGATGGGACAATCGTCGAGGTTAATGGCAAAGATTTATTTTCGCACTGTCAGAGATATGAAATACCAGAATTAGGATCTTTCGAGATTTACCCCAATAGAGATAGCCTTCCATATCGTGAGTTGTACGAAATTCCAGAAGTCCAAACCTTGATGCGCGGCACCATCCGTAACGTGGGACATTGTGAAACTTGGAAAGCAATTGTTGATTTGGGACTGCTTGATGAATCAAAAGAATTTGACTTGAAAACCAAGACGTGCGCCGATTTATTAAGACAACTTGTTAACATTCCCAAAGAAGCGAATCTCAAAGAAATAATTGCTCGACGTCTTGGTCTTGATACGAATCACCACGTGATACAAAAGTTGGAATGGCTAGGGTTTTTTGACGAACGACCTATCGGATTCAGCAAGGGGACTACTCTTGATGTAACATTAAAGTTAGTCGAAGAAAAATTACAATATGCTTCTGGAGAACGTGACATGATCATCTTAGAACATACGTTCATAGTTGAATACCCAGATCAACAGAAGAAAGAAAAAATAACTTCTCGTCTCATAGGTTATGGCATTCCAAATGGTGATTCTGCGGTTGCAAGAACCGTCGCACTGCCAGCGGCCATTGCCGTGCGATTGTTACTTGAAGGAAAGATCAAGGAACGTGGCGTGAAGATACCCCTTCAACCAGAACTTTATGATCCCATTCTCGATGAATTGAAGTCAGTAGGGATATCTTTCACCACGGAAACCACGGAAATATCGTGATTCGATCGTGAATGGATCGGATTATTCAAGGAAGACGTCATAAAATACCAGTAATCGTTAAATCATTCTCAAGTGAACACGCCAAGGAAAGACCGAGGGAGGAAGGGAGTGACTGGATCGCACATCTTTTCAATCATTTTCCTTGTAACTTCCTCGCTGTACCCTTTTTCCAGATAACAACGGAAGTAAATCAAGCAAGAGATCACCAGATTACCGTGATGCCACGTTTAATATCTCTTCATGTTTGCTTGAACAAGTTTCCAAGTGTCTACCAGACTTAAGTGCCTCAAACTGCTCTTTTGAAATCTCTGTTAGATTCTTGCAATCAAGACATTCAATGAAGTAATGAACTTCGTGATCGTTCTCATTTTTCTTAATTATTGTTAAAATGATGGTATGAGCAGGGCCAATTCGTTCTAACATGACTTGCGGCCTCTTTTGAGGGATGAACTACCATCCCTCTCATATAATATTTTGTAATTAATTCTTTTTTAATGATACTAAAGGGTCAATGCGTAACGTTGCTGGCATAACCATTGTAATCATTAAAGAATGAAGTGAGACAGATGTATATAAAAGTAAGAAATACATCATTGATATGGTGATATGGTTTGATAATCGAAGGTCATTTTTTCACCTGGCTAAAACCCGAAAATGGAAAGGAAATTGAAT
>JAJRXH010000524.1 GCA_024276395.1 archaeon | reverse complement strand
TTTCTCTCTTTTTTATCTTCAGTTTTTCTGATCAGCCCGATGTTTCTGTCACGAGCGGGTTCAAGGTCGTGTCATCACGTTAATCGCTTCGTGAGGACCTCTCCCCGTGATGCGAGGATAAAACACGAGGTCTCGTGGGATTACCCGTGGTCACGGGTGCTTTTCTTCTTTTCTTTTTCTTGCAGATTGAGAACGCATCAAAACACACTTTAATCATTATTTCTCGCTTTTTCTCAGAAATTGATGAATGAGGTGCCAAGCTAATGGCTGAGTTTACAATCATCGGCGGAAACGTATCTGGCTTATCAGCAGCATTACACTTACACGAACAAGGGCACGATGTGCACGTGTATGAAGAGAAAATATGGAACAAACCATGTGGTGGAGCGATTTCAGTTGAATTCTTCCAATATCTCAAGAAAAAGTGGAATGTTGAACTAGAGGAGGCTCACAAAGGTAGATACATGATCATTGGTCTTCCTACTGGAAAACACGTCCGTATTGAAAGCCCTTTCGTCACTACCACGCGCAAGGAATTGCAAGAAAAATTGATAGAAGCCGCCAAGAAACAAGGCATTAAAATCACCATAACGGGGAAGCGCTTGACGCATGAGGAAGTCTTTGACATTGCCACACCCCAAACCATTGTTGCCACAGGTTATTCAAAATTATCACATCAATTGCTAGGACGTGAGTGGGACCCTAAAGATGTTGCTCATATTCTTAGATTTGATGGCATAGTAAAGGAGGCATCCTATCCAGATGATCATTACATCATCATTGACAATAAAATCACTGGTTATGGCTGGCTCTTTATTGGAGATGATCATCATCTCAATGTGGGAATTGGTGGTGAAGTTGCATCATTGCCTGGAAGTTTTTCCTGGTTAAATTATTTTTATCAATTCATTGAAGTTCTACGGGAGAAATATGACGTTCACATCAATGAAAAACTCGTTCCAAGAGGTTGGAAACTTCCACTTCCCATTAACAAGAAAAAATACCACGTATCGAATACCATCAATGGGATTGAATTCATTGGGGTTGGTGACACTGTTGGAATGGCTCATCCCATTCTCGGAGCTGGAATAGAACCCGGATGGATGTCCAGCAAGTGCCTAGCAGCAGCTACCAATGAAAAGGGTTGGATCGATCCCTCGAAATACCAACGATTGCTCATTAAAAACTTAAAAGTCACTTCAAATAGACGACTAGATGTATTTTTATCCCGAATGATGAGGTCATCACTACCTTACAATAACTACTTTGCCTATTACGCCTTGAAGATGTTTACTACCCACATGATCCAAAAAATGAGAGAAAATCACTGGTATGAAATCCAATATCACGATTAATTGAAATCTTTATTTATCATCTTTGAGGAATAAATTGAAAGATGATCCATCCGATAAGAATCCGTGGTGAGAAGATGGAAACACGGAATGATCTTCCTCCCGAAATCCAAGCCGTAATTTCAGCATTCAAAAAACACGATATAAGTCATCGTCTCTTGTTATTTCAACCAGAACAAACAAAAACCTCACCAAAAGCCGCCAAAGCCATTGGATGCCAGTTATCACAGATATGTAAATCAATTGCACTAATCACTGAAGATCAAGAGCCTCTCATCGTGATGACTGCAGGAGATAACCGAATAAACCTCGAAAGAATGTCTAAATATCTAGGTAAAAAAGTCAGACTAATGAAACCACGAGAAGTCAAGCAATACACCGGATTTGAAGTCGGTGGTGTCCCCCCATTGGGGCATCAGACTAAGATTTCCATGTACATGGACGAAGATCTATTAAAACACGAAAAAATATATGCTGCTGGGGGAACGGCTAATAGCATCATAGAAACTAATCCCCACGAAATCCAAAAGGCAACTAAAGCTGTGATCATCGCTGTAAAGTAACCTTTAACAAGAAAGGAGGCAGTCACGATATGAATTTTACAAGCAAGAAAATGCTATTATTGGGTGCCGGGTTAATCATTTTAGTGGTCATCATTGGATTTGGCTTAGCTCAACAGGCTATTCAAGAACAATACATTACCTTATCGACGACGACTTCCGTCGATAATTCTGGCTTGATGGATTACTTGTTACCTCTCTTCAAGCAAAAGTTTAACATTAGAGTGGATCTAATTCCAGTTGGAACAGGACAAGCACTAGAAATTGCACGAAAAGGGGATGTTGATGGAGTAATTGTTCATGCCCCAGAGTTAGAGCAAAAATTTGTTGAAGATGGTTATGGAATTCACCGTGTATCCTTCATGTACAACTATTTTGTCATCGTGGGGCCAAAGAATGATCCAGCTGGAATAAAGGGAACTGAAAATGTCACTGATGCATTCATTAAAATTTACACCTCCAAGTCAACCTTCATTTCACGTGGTGATAACTCTGGCACGCACGTGAGAGAACAAAAAATATGGGAATCTACCAAGTTAGGAATTAACGTGACTGACAATGAATGGCTACGACAAAATGATGATTGGTACATTCAGACTGGAACTGGAATGTCGAGTACCTTAAGAGTGGCTAATGAAAAAGGGGGATATACCATAACCGATTCAGCTACGTGGCTATTCTTGAAAGACACCTTGCCAAATCTCGAGGTAATGATCAGCAAAAGTTATCCCTTATTATTCAATCTCTACAGTGCCATTATGGTAAACCCATCCAAGTATCCAAACGTTAAGTTCGATTTTGTGAAACAATTTTACCAGTGGCTCATATCAAAAGAGGGACAAGATGCGATTGCAAGCTACAAGGTCAAAGGTGAATCACTATTCACTCCTTGTTTCCCAGATTGTGCCAACCTGACCAAGGAAGAAGCTAATTTTTGGGGCGTTGGAAGTGGCAAGTGATTTCATTGACGGATTAATCACTGCAATGCATTTGATCATCACACTAGATCCAGAAGTCATTGAAATTACCATTAGGTCTCTTCATGTAAGCTTGGTGGCACTCTTTTTTGCTGCCTTGATTGGAATTCCAACAGGCATTTTTCTTTCTTCTAAATCTTTTAGAGGAAAAAAGATCATCCTAGTGACCGTCCACGCCTTCATGGGATTCCCGCCCGTGTTAGCTGGACTCATCCTCTATCTCATCCTCACGACAAATGGCGTCCTCGGATTTCTTGATCTACTCTTTACTGAAGAAGCAATGATGATGGTCCAATTCATTCTGGCTGTACCCATCATCATCGGATTAACGCATAATGCCGTTACAGAGGTACCACCAGAAATCACGGAACTTGCACTTACTCTAGGCGCAGATCGATTAAAGTTATGGAAGACCATTCTCAATGAGGCAAAATCTGGAATCACGCTGGGAATGATCACTGCACTGGGGAGACTTCTTGCAGAGGTTGGTGGGATCCTCATTGTTGGTGGCAACATCCGATTCAAGACGAGAACATTGACAACGAGCATCGTTCAGGAAGTACAAAAAGGCGACTTTTCTTTAGCTTTAGCACTTGGAATCATCCTTCTCACGTTATCACTTCTAGTTAATGGTGGGCTAACTTGGTTTCAGTTTCTACAATACCAGCAGTTCTCACCAGATAATGCAAGTATCAAGAAGAAAAACCGGCGATTGAACGTTGCTTTCAATTTAACACTCAGCAAAGGGATGAAAGAAGAAATCTACTCATTCATCGAAGAGTACAAGAATGTGGAACTTCAAGGTTTAATACAAGAATATCTCAGGCTAAAAGAAATCACTCGAAAAAAGAAGAAACAGCAGCACGCGATCCTCTCAGTTATGTTCAAAGATATACAAAAAAGATTCGGACAAAAGAACGTATTTTCTGGAATAAGCAGCCTAGAACGATTAAAACAGGGAAATCTTTATGGAATCATCGGACCTAACGGAATCGGGAAATCCACGCTCCTTAAAATTCTTAGCGGAATTTTACCAGCGGAAATGGGACAAATTAGCCTGGAACTGAGTGATAATGACAAAAATATCATCATCACGTTTGACTCAAATATGACATCACGAACATCATTAAAAAATACGTTTAAAGATAACGACATCCTACTATCACGAACCGTCTACTTGCACCAGCACCCCGTGTTACTAAAGGGGAGTTGTTGGGACAACGTGACGTACGTGCAAGGAACGGACAGTAAGGAATCTCGAAGACTAGGAGCCCTTTTATTAACGCTAGTGGGACTCGAAGACAAAGTTTTTCATGAAGCAAGCAGTCTTTCTGGCGGACAAAAACAGTTACTTTGTTTTGCAAGAGCCCTAACAACCTTCCCCGATATCTTGCTTCTCGATGAACCCACTAGTAACCTCGATTTTCGCCACATGCTCAAACTGGAACACGTTATTTATCGCTTAACTAAGTCTAATAACATGTTAATCCTCTTTAGTTCCCATGACCTCTTTCAAGTCCAACGAATCAGTGACAAAGTCGGAATACTGAAAGAAGATACCCTCGACTGGTACGACGTCAGTCGAATCCACGAGGCAGATGACCCATGGATTATTAGGATGAAGACACGAATCTCTGAAGCCACGTGAAAATAGTCTTTCTATTTTTTTGATTGTATCTTTGTTCTCATAAACTTGAAATTCTTTCATTTGACTAAAATTATGGAAATTCCTTCCAGAAAATCCCAACCCCTTAAGAGGAGAAGGATGCCTGATTACAGTCCCAAAAGCAAGATCCAATCTAACCTAAAAAAAGTCATCCAAGGATGATTGCTCTTTTTTTTCATCGTTCTTCTTCTTGGATTCCCTCTTCCTTTCAGTTTTCAAGAGTTCAGCAGCACTAACAAAATCGTCTTTCTCTGCATCTTGAGAATTGGAGACGCTTTGGTCCCATGCTACCTGTTGATCTCTCCTCTTTCGTGTCTTCTTAGATTTTTGAGATCTTAATTCCCTTTTTCTTTTCGATCTTACCCTTTTTTTAAAAATTAAAAACTCTTCAGAATCTTGACTACTGGACAATGTCGTTCCAATCACTTCTAGCGGGAGTTCATCAATGATAAGCGATTCAACAAGTGATTCAGCTTTCACGAGATCATCCAGCTCAGGTTCGTGCTGCATCTCAATAACTTCGTCCGCTTCTAACGAGACGTTAACCATTTTTCGAGCTTCTGTTTGTATCTTTTCTGCCAGAGCCAATCCAAAACCTGGAAGTTTCGAAATGGCATTCAAGTCAATGGTGGCTAATTCTTTAATGGACTTGATCCCATTCTTATATAATAACCGTGCCCTTACTCGTCCTATTCCCTTAACTTTAATGAGCTCTAAAAGATCCTCCTTTACACCAAATTGTACTCTTAACTCAAGCACATCCAAATCATTAATGAGTTCATTCCATTTTTCACCATCTTCCTCCTTTCTCAAGGTAAGAGCAATTTCTTTTGATGCATGAATGAGCCAAGTTGCTGCTTCCACGATTCTATTAAGATCTCCCATTCCGATCTCTGATTCCGCAGTGATTACATATGGAGGATGCTCGTCAATCCACTGCTGTAACACGATAGTGGTCTTGAAAAACCCCAAGAACTGTTCCCAAAACAAGCTATATCGTTCAGGAACGGAATCTAGTAACAAGAAGGCATCCTCATGAGTATTAGTCAGCTTCTCAAGATCACCTTGTTCCCGATTTCGCGCATGCAAGGAAATCATATCTGGAGTGATAGACACCAACATTAGATAAGAAAGGGGAGAAGGATCTAAATCCAAGGTAACGGCCTTTCTTAATCCCTTTATTATCATTGAAGCACTTAAGGGATCAAGATATAACGTGCTTACTCTTTTTCCCAACTCAACTGGCAAAAAAACTTCTTCTGCCACATCAAATCCAATGAAACGATTGTTTTCAAAAAAATCAAGTACACGACCGAGGCTTCTTTCAAGCATTTCCACCTCATATCCCTCGGTGATTGTCGTGTATCCCCAAAAAGTCAATTCCATAAACCGTTTTAACCCTTCATAATCTAATACAATTTCGCTACTAATGAGAGAGAGCATTGTCTTGCGTAGTGCTGGCTCAGCATTGAGACGAGAACGTAATTCCTCCACTTCTCCATGCACGTACTTGTAAAAGAATTTATCTGCCTGCTTGGCATTAGCGGCCATGATGAGAGCAGTACCGTAAGGATCATATCTCGGTCTCCCGGCACGTCCAGCCATTTGTTTGTATTCCATCACTGGGATGGAATGCATCTGACCATCTTGATAACGCCATAAAGAAGTAATGACAACACGTCGTGCTGGAAGATTTATACCAGCACTAAGCGTGGGGGTAGCTGTCAAAACCAAGATGTTCCCTGCACGAAATTCTCTTTCAATCACGTGTCGTAAAAAACTAGAAAGTCCAGCATTATGATATGCTACACCTCGAATGATAAGTTCGCACAATTCTTCCACTTCAATTGACGCTACACCTAAATGTGATCGTATTTCACTAACAACCGCCTTGAGATGTTCCTTTTTGGGACTTCTTTTTACGAATCGATCATGTATCACATCTGCTATTTTCTTGGCAGTCGTGAGAGATGTCTTCCGAGTATTACAGAAAACAAGAATTTGTCCTCCCTCGTTCAAGGAATGAACAATCAAATCAACTAATGGTTCTCCATATGCTTTAGAAATTATTTCACGTGACTCATCCTCATATAGAATGACGTGATCGTAAACTACTCCTTCTTTTAGAATCACGGGTCGCCAATCGCTTTCAACTAATTCCGCATCAAGCCATCGAGCAAGAAGCCGAGTGTTACGAATGGTTGCAGATAGACAAAGAATTTGTGCCTCTGGATTTTGCAAGCGAAATTTAGTAAGTAGTACTTCAAGAATGGGGCCTCGATCTCTTTCGCCAAGCAAGTGTGCCTCGTCCACCACCAACAATCCGACTTGATCCAACCATTCGATACCATGGCGCATCAATGCATCCATTTTCTCGTTCGTAGATATGATGACATCATATCGATCTAGCCACGCATCTTTAGAATCATAATCTCCAGATGTGATGGTCACGGTGACTCCTAATTTTTCAAAACGCTTGAAATCTTGATACTTCTCAGCGGCTAGCGCCCTTAGGGGCGCCAAATATATCGCTTTTTTCCTTTGCTCTAGCACGCATTTTAGTATGGCTAATTCACCGATTAGGGTTTTTCCGGATGCCGTAGGGATGCATACAAGCAAGTTTTTCCCTTCAAAAAGACCTTTTTTGACAGCTTCCGCTTGTGGTGGATACAGCTGCTCAATTTTATCGTGTTCTACTAAAAAATCAATGACCTCATCTGGAAGATCTAGTTCTTCAATAAACACCTTCACATCATACCCCTATCTTTTAATATCTCAATGAGAAGTGCTGGTTTGTCCGTAAATATGCCATCAATACCAATATCTATCAACCATTCCATCACCTTCTGGTCATTAACAGTCCACACGTGTACTGCAATCCCCTTTTGATGAGCTACTCTTACAAACTTTCTTGTTACTATGGTTCTTCCCTTATATTCAATGGGCACTTGAAGAGCACCATAAGGAGGGTTTCTCACTAACAAACGATGAAGTCTTAACGTCACTGCATACATGAATCTCTTAACTTCAATGGGATGAGCGGCAGTATGAACAGCTGGCATCAATCTCCTAAACCGTTCTACTTGCTCTGGATGAAATGACGCCACGATGACAGATCCCTCTCGATTCTGTTCCTTGATTATTTGAGCCAATAATTCTGGAGATCTTGGATCTTTATCCTTAATATCCAGGTTGAATGCTACTTCTGGAAATTTATTGAATGCTTCCTCGAGAGTAACAATTCGAAGACCTTTACCACGGAAAGGATGTGTTT
>JAJRXH010000523.1 GCA_024276395.1 archaeon | reverse complement strand
TGTCCCCAAGGAAAAATCTCGAACTGCTTTCAAGAAGGGTGAGGTTGCTTACTGGATACAGAGTTCGGCGTTGTGTATTTTTTTAGAGGATCAGAATGATGCTCCCTCTATGAATCCCATTGGGACCGTTATCCATTTGAATGAGCAAGAGATCAAAAAATTACCCTTGGGATCGATTATGAGTATTGTCATTCCTCCAGATAACGTTGTTGAGAATATACTCGATGAGCGACATGAAAGATGAACTTTAGAAACTTGTTTCACTTTTTTTAACATCATTAATTGTTTTTTTAGGTTTAAAACAATTAATATGTTCATTTTGGTCAATTAAATAAATCCTTGATTGAAATGAATGTCATGGAAGCGACAAGAGGAAGGGTGACTGTCGGCTCAATTGAGCTGAGGAAATTCCAGCCACCGTGAAAGCCCAGCAGTACAAGCTGCTGGCCGAGAGGCCAGGCAACGGAATAGAAATGACACGTCTGTGCCTGAAATGACGATGATGCGGCTGAGGTAACCCTCAGTAAGGTCTACCGAGAAGAGCCTTGGTAACAAGGCTTGAGATAACCCGCGGAGGATAGGTGCAGGAACGATGGAACAGCCGTCCTGGGTGGTGCAAGCCCGAATAGGGCGCCTTTTGGTGCCGGGTGGGGCGCATAGATGGATGTCACCAGCCTCAAGGGTAGCAATGCTCTTGAGGTGAACAGAAGCTGGATTACTCTCCTCATGTCGCTTCCATCCTCTCTAATCTTCCTCAGAAAATGTGATAGTAGTATCATTGCTTGATGATAACCTCTTTCGATTAGTGTTATGTGTAAGTGATTTCCCTTTTCAAGTTAACATTTATTATCCGTGTAGATTTTGAGGATGAATGTTTGACCAGAAATAATTTGTATAGAGAAAAGGATTGTTTTTTGAATGATTCAGATTAATTCAAGGTAAAAAGGAGAAAAAGAGGACAATGAGAATTGCCGTGATAGAATACGATCGTTGTAAGCCCTCAAAATGCACTTACGAGTGCATTCGCTTCTGTCCGCTAGTGAGAAGTGGAATGTTGGCTATTGGAATTCCAGATGATGGTCCGATGGATGGGAAGAATAAACCCGTCATTTACGAGGATGTTTGTAATGGTTGTGGAATATGTGTCAAATCTTGTCCATTTAGTGTCATATCTGTGGTAAATACACCAGAGAGACTAGATAGCGAGGTTTCACACCGCTTTGGAACAAATGGATTTGCCTTGTTTCGCTTGCCCACCATTAAACCAGGTGGAATCACGAGTTTCATTGGACAGAACGGTATTGGAAAGTCCACGGCAATGAAGATACTAGCTGGAGAAATTATTCCTAACTTTGGGAGGACTGATGAAACTACTACCTGGGATTCCGCTATTGAATATTCAAAAGGCACGGAAATGCAAAATTATTTTCAGAAACTTGCATCAAGAGAAATAAGAACTGTAAGAAAACCACAGAATGTTGATAGCATTCCAAAAATGGTGAGAGGGGCGGTAAAAGAAATTCTTAAGAAAATAGACGAGCGAATCCTTAGTAGAGATCTGAAAGATCTCTTGAATATGGATAATTTCTGGGATCGGGAGGTAAAACATCTTTCGGGAGGTGAATTGCAGAAAGTTGCCATTGCCGCTGCTGTTTGCCGTGATGCTGATATTTATTTGTTTGATGAGCCTTGTTCTTTCTTAGATGTGAAGGAACGTCTCAATGTTGGTAGGGTTATCCATGAATTGATAAAAAATAGATCTACTACTGAGAAAGAAAAGACAGTGGTAGTCATTGAACATGATTTGGCTATCTTGGATTATTTATCCGATTACGTGGTCATCTTTTATGGTGAGAGAGGGACGTATGGTATCATTTCGCAACCTTATTTTGTAAGAGAAGGAGTTAATGTCTTCCTTGATGGATACATCCCTTCTGAGAATATGCGATTTAGGGCAGAATCCATTCTCATTAAACGTGATTCAGCACGGGAAGCACTTGAAGTTGGAACTACATTGTTTTCGTATCCGTCGATGAAAAAAAAATACAAAGAGTTCGAGTTGAATGTGAAATCTGGAAAGATTCGAGAAGGAGAAGTCATTGGTATTTTAGGTCCTAATGGTATTGGAAAAACGACTTTTGTCAAGCTTTTAGCGGGTGTTGAAAAACCAACTGAAGGAATCCTGGAAAGGGATGAGAGTCTGAAAGTCAGTTATAAGCCACAGTATCTTTCTGCCCCAAAAGGTCTTAACGTGGTGAGTTTTCTAACTAAGGTTGGTGGCGAAAAAGTCCATTCATCTTACTTTCAGTCAAGTGTTTTAAGGCCTCTAGGTATTGACAGACTTCTTGATCATGAGTTATCTTCGTTATCTGGTGGCGAATTACAGAAAGTTGCCGTGGCCGGAACACTAGCAAGAGAAGCTGATCTCTACTTATTGGATGAACCATCGGCATTCTTGAGTATTGAGGATCGTCTTGCCGTGGCAAAACTCGTGCGTCGAATTGTCCAAGAAAAAGATGCAGCAGCTTTTGTTGTTGAGCATGATCTCATTTTTCAAGATTATGTAGCAGATCGCTTAATAGTTTTTGAGGGGATTCCGAGTGTTCGAGGCGTGGCTAGCATTCCAATGGATATGGAGAGCGGAATGAATCTTTTTCTGAAGAATCTTCGAATTACATTTAGAAGAGATCCTAATACTGGAAGACCACGAGCTAATAAGCCAGGGTCACGATTAGAACGAGAACAAATTTCCCAAGGAAGGTATTATTATTCCTTGACTTAACGGGGAGAATAACGTGAAAGTCAGAAGAAAGCTTCGAATTCACATTCGATATTTTGACCAGTGTGATAAGAAGAAATGTAGTAGCGTTCGCTTGTATCGTCTCATTCAGAGAGGAAACTTCCCGAATTTGTGCGTTCTTATGGACAGAAAGCCTCTTTTTAGAGAGTTAGTGTTGGATCCAAGATTCTCCATTGTTTTGACTCCTCAAGACCGTCGGATTGTTGTTAGGCAAGGTATTGGAATTATTGATTGCTCTTGGAAGCAATTTAATAGCATTAATGTGGTTAAAGGTGTTGAAGGTCGTTATTTACCTTATTTGTTAGCAGCGAATTCTGTAAATTATGGTAAACCATATCGTTTGAGTAGTGTTGAAGCAATCATTGCCACTC
>JAJRXH010000522.1 GCA_024276395.1 archaeon | reverse complement strand
TTACCGGTAAACATCCCTACTGCCGAATAATGACCAAATAACCCTTCGATGAAGGGCAACATTAGTAGTGGGGTAAAGTAACTCCCAAAGCCACCAACACATAAAACAGGGAATATTGACAACCTGAAATCGGTTGTGAGTATGAGATTCTGGACCGCACGAGAGAACACTCCCCACAACTCTCCGGTCATTAAAATAAGGCTGTTTATCAATATGATTACCAGAAATCCCATAACTACGTGAAGAGATAACAATATGACGACCGAACAAGCAATATTTTTGGCAAAAACTTCTTCTCTCTTCTTGTAGTAACAACATGGAGGTAATAAATAAGTGCTGTTCATTGCTGATTTACATACCCATGGCAAGTATTCAGGCGCTACCAGCAAGCAAATGGTGTTACCCACCATGGCAAAATGGGCAAGATATAAAGGCCTGAATCTTCTTGGCACTGGAGATATCACGCATCCCCATTGGTATGAAGAATGCAAGGAACTATTATTCACGCCAGAAAATGAAGAAACGGGAATTTACCCATTTGATGGAATTTACTGGGTTCTGAGTACTGAAATAGCCACGATTTATCATGGAAATGATGGAAAATTGAAAAAAATCCATCATATTATCCTTTATCCAAACTTTGAAGTAGCTCGTCTCGCTAATGAGCATCTTTCACGAAAAGGATCACTTTCCGAGGACGGTCGTCCCACGTTATCAAATTATTCATCTGCTGAACTTACTGAAGATTTAAGCGAAATCGATTCACAAATAGAAATAATTCCGGCCCACATCTGGACACCTTGGTTCAGCGTGTTTGGCTCTAAATTTGGATATGAGTCCATCAAGGATTGTTATGAAGATCAAATTAAAAAAGTCCATTGCATCGAGACAGGCCTATCCTCCGACCCGGAAATGAATTGGAGATTAAGTGAACTTAATAATTTCACCATCATAAGTAATAGCGACTGTCATAGTCCTTGGCCATGGAGAATGGGACGAGAAGCAACTCTTTTCAATTCGAAACCAACCTACAAAGCCATAATCTCAACGCTCCGAAAGAATGAAATCCAAATGACCATTGAGGTTGATCCCAATTATGGCAAGTATCACTTAGATGGACACCGAAAATGCAACATTCGATTAGACCCAAAAGAAAGCAAAAAATATGAAAATATCTGTCCAAGATGCAAGAAAGCATTAACTATCGGAGTTCTTCATCGAGTTGAACATCTTGCTGACCATCCAAGAGGATATCGTCCCTCAAACGCAAAAGATTTCAAAAAACTACTTCCATTGGCCGAAATACTAAAACATTACCTGAAAGTCAAGAATTTATTAAATAAGAACTTGCTTTCCATGTACGTTGATATGGTCAAGTATTTCGGAAATGAACTTGAAATCCTGCTGTGGAAAGAATTTGGCGAATTGTCCACGAAAATACCTCAAGATCTGGTTAACATCATTAAATGGAACCGTAACCAAGAAATACAATACAGCCCAGGATATGACGGCGTATACGGCATACCAATTTTCCCAGAAAGAGATTCTATTCAGGCTACAACACGAACAAGAAGACACCAGAAAAAACAAAGATCTCTTACGGATTTCTTCTAGACGAAATATTTTAAATTATGATGAAGTGGGAAAAATTGAGAATCTTTACTTGAGGGGTTAAGCGTGTGGGATTGCGTTCTCGACTCAATTATCTAGTTTGAAAAGTAACTCTTCTACTTGTCAGAGAACTGAAACGAGACACTCAAAGTCAACAAGGAAAATCTTTCCCCTCAAAGTAAGTAGACTGTTTTTTTTTCCTAAAATTCTAAATTTATGTAAATTACACGAATTATCTGTTCTATTTGGGAAACCACAAATCAAGTTATCTGAACTGACGTCGCCAACTAGAGTAGATAAAAGATTAGCC
>JAJRXH010000521.1 GCA_024276395.1 archaeon | reverse complement strand
TCCTTAGTTTGTTTTTTTCTGAGAGTGATTCTCGAATTTTTTCTTCTAACGAGTCTAACTCGTCAATTATGTTACCTAGAGTGGTCTTTTGTGTTTGAATGGTTTGTAGTACTTCATTACTTTCCATGATTAGATCCTCCAGCAGCATTCTATCTAGTTGATTTCGTTTCGTTGCATGTCACTTCCATTTTCATCGAGAAACTCTTCCACGAGGTCAAAAAGAGGATGCGTTTCGGTGGTTTTTTGGAGGGTATCGAGCAGTTTGTTTAGAATTCTTAACTCATGAATGATGGAATTAGCTTTCATTCTAAATCTTTTTACATCGTTTATGGTATGATTGACCCTTCGAGAAAGTTCTAGCATACTCATTGATAGATTTGGATCGGTTTCAGTGTCAATCTCAAGGAATGACTGTATATTGTCATCTTTGTCTCGAAATTCCTGCTCTAACTCGAAAAGGATTTGTAATTGTGGCCTGAGAGTATCAAACAGGATGATGAAATCTTCAAATGACTGTAGAAACTTGATTAGAAGTATGACATTGCCATGTACCTTCTCTAGTAGTTCTAAAGGAATCTCTTCAGAAAGAGCCTTGTTCGTATAATAATGGAATGATTTCATAATCCTGTCCAAATAAACGGTCATCTCTGTTTGAATTTTACTGACAATGGTATTATTGTGACCATGGAAAGTGATTTGAGCATTATTGATATCTTTTTCGTTGTCATTAGAGAGGAATTGAGACAGATAATCACTGATTTGTGTAATGGTGAGTTGCACGTTAATCCATTCTCTTGCAGAAAGAATGACTTGTAAGTGGCTTTCAAAAGCGTTCACTGATTCTTGCGGCGTTAAAGAAGGAAGTTTTCCCCAGGCTAAGTGATGAAGCTTGAGGGAATTTTTCGTGTGAGGTTTTTTTAATTGACTGGCAATGTTTTCTAATTTCATTTCCTCATGAAATCCTTGCATGATTTGATACATCTGATATAATGAGGTGAAACATTGAGGTAGGACTCCAAAAGGACTCAAGATAGAATTAAGTAACTCATCCAATGGCTTGATGGTTTTGATGATCCATTTTGCTATTTCGACCTTCTTGCGAAGATCTTCATAGAAATCGTTAATGGCGTGATCCTTTGATTTCATTAGGCTACCACATGGTGAATGTAAATAAAATAATTTTAAATGATTTCCGATTACTTTGACTTGGTGTAAGTCTGCCCATCATCTGGACCATGTTTCATCTTTCAAGCAGTGGGTTATTTGAATCATTTCATCATTCGTGATCATGGTTGCGAGAACTTTAGATAGGGGGAAATCATGTACTTGATGGCGAAAAACTTTCCGACTAGAGATGTATCCATTCTTGCCAGAATGGAAGCTAGTTCAAGACAAAATTATCGTCCCATCTATTCTGTTCATCGATGGTGGGCACGTCGAATGGGTGTGATTTTTCGAGCTGTGGTCATTTCACTTTTTGCTAAGACAGAAAATCCAAGAGATATATTGTCACTTTCTGATTACACTTCTTCACGATCATCTCTTAAAAAAAGGAGAAATGGAATTCCAATTCAAGAGTCGGATCGTGAGTCATATCCAGAAGGATTGTATTATCTCGTGGGCGCACCTAAAGAAGTTAAGATGAGATTGAGAAGAACAAATC
>JAJRXH010000520.1 GCA_024276395.1 archaeon | reverse complement strand
TCACCGTGGGGGGCATTCCAGGGGGCATCCTTGCTGATCATTTTGGTAGAAAACGAACATTGATTCTAGCAATGTTCATCACAAGTTCAGCCATCATCATCTTTGGTTTTGCGAGATCCATTTTTGATGTTGTCATTTCTTACGTGATGTGGGCAATAGGCGGAGCACTGTCCATTGCGGCTGAACAAGCTTGGATTTATGACGAGATGAAGATAGATGCTCATGCAAAACGAGTATCACCTCAGATGCATTTTCAACGATTTTATGGCAGGCTTCAAGGTGCTGGAATGCTTTCGTTATCTCTAAGCACCATCATCGGTGGATACGTGGCTCAATTGACGTCAATGGAAGTTGCCATCTTGATGACTGCTGTCTCGATGTTAATCTCAACAATGTTCTTGCTGTTCATCAAGGAAAAAGATGTCTACACGTCCACAAATCAAGAAGAAACATCAAGTAATGCTTCGTTTCCGTGGATTCAAAAACTACGAACGGCCGCATCTGTCTTGAAACGACCTCTGTTTCTCCTATTTGCACTGGTATATGTCATCTTTTTCGCTTCATTGTTTGCCATTGGCTTCTTCGTGCAGCCATGGTTAGAAAGCTTGGAACTGGACTTAGGGCTCATCGGCCTGATACAAGGCTTATTCTCACTCGTGATGAGCGTTGGTTACATGACTTCCTCAAGATTTTCGATGATCTTCCGAGATATGGGAATTGTATTACTGGTGGCCATTTCTGCGTTTCTCATCCTTGGAATGGGAGTTTTAACCTCAGTTTTTGCCGTAGTTTTTTTCTTACTCCTCGGTGTAGTGAGAGGATTATTTACTCCTCTAGCTGATTCTATCGTGAATGAATTCATTCCATCTGAGGTAAGGGCAACGGTGATTTCAATGGTTCAAGCTGGCCAAACAGCATTACTTCTCACCATTGAACTTGTTCTTGCAACCCTGATCGAACGATGGAATTTTCAACTAGCATTCTTATTACTAGGTAGTTTTCTTGCCTTTACCTGCCTTAGTCTCTCGATAGCATGGGTGATCTTGCGGTCATTTCAAGGACGACAAGCCCGCAAAAATTCTCATTTTCTTGCATAAAATGACATGAAATAGTCTTCAAGCGAGGGTTCTGGTAAGTAAAAATCCTCAATGCCCTCTAATGATTCAATTTTTCCGATGAATGTCTTCACATCTTGTGTAAAGAAGAGATGAACGTGTTCACCGTGCACATCTCCCAGTCTTGCATCAAGATGCGCTGCAATCTTGCTTGGACTCATGTTAGTGCCAGATTTGATTTTGAGCACTGCCTTACGAGGCATTGTTGCTAACATTTGTTCAACTTCTCCAGAAGCCACGATGTATCCATCTCGAATTACCGTGGCCTTTTCTGCCATTTCCTGTATCTCAGTTAGGATGTGACTAGAAATGAAAGCAGTACCCCCACGCTTGATGTACTCTTTGAGGTAACTTTCAAATTCTTGCTGCATTAGAGGGTCTAGGCCAGATGTTGGTTCGTCTGCAATGAGAAGAGCTGGTTCGTGCATCAATGCCTGCACGATTGCCACCTTCTGGCGGTTTCCCCGACTTAAGGCGCTTGTCTTCTTGTGAAGCTCAACTTGGAATAATTCAATGAGCTCTTGTTTTCGTGGTGCCTCACCACGTAATGTTTCAAGGAAATCTAGGTATTCTTTAACCGTGTAATGCTCATATAAGCCAAAATCTGATGGTAGATAACCAATGAGCCTTTTCGCTTCAATGGATCCGGCATTATGACCAAACACGTATGCCAAACCAGATGTGGGCTTAAGAATTCCCACGAGAATGCGGATGGTGGTAGTTTTACCAGCTCCATTAGGCCCTAAGAATCCGTGTATTTCCCCTTTCTGCACGGTAAAACTGATGTTTTCAACACCACGAATTCTACCGTAATACTTGGTGAGGTTTTTTATCTCAATTGCAAGATTACTTCTGGCTTCCATTATCATCACCGTGTCATCCTTCGACTTGCACGAGGTCACTTAACTTTTTTAGCAGAAGAACCAGGGAAAGATCTTGTCTCATGAAGCGAGATGACGGGATGCCCATTGGTGTATATCCACTGATACCGAGTTGCCACCTGAATGACCATGATGGTGGAAATCAAGGCAAGCAAGATGTGAATGAAAATTCCCATATTATTCACGAACAAGGACTTCTTCTGAATGATCAGTACAGGGTCATATAGCCCAAAAAGTAGCGTGACTTGCCACGTGTCTAAATTGGCACTTATTTTTCCCACGACGAAAGAGAAAAACAGCAAGAACGTGAACAAGCGGGCCAACTTGACACCATTTTTCTTGAAGATCAACGCCAAGGTAACGGATGCCGTGAGTAAAAACACGTAAAGAGGCAATACAGATACCAGAGCAATGACCTCCCAAAACGTGTCTATACTCTTTCCAACTAGGAGATTCTCGCAAATGAAGAGCCACGCTATCATTTGCAATATGAGGTAAATTAATTCTAAGAATGCTGCTAATAATCGCTCCAGAACGACTTGTCTCTGAGATGTAGGTAAGGAAGCCATTATTTCGCCAGTAAGATCATTAGTATCACGCATGACAATTTTACCTATCCAATACACGATTAAAGGCACGAAAATCATCCAATGATTTCCTAAAGATTGCGTTACGAGAAACCAAAGATAAGGTTGCGAACTGAGCTCATGGCCATACGTGAAAACCCTAAAAATTGGCTGATTACCTAGTATGATTATGGTTCCGGCAAGCTCTTGCTCTTTTTTTGGATAAAAAATGAACTGGAGTGGCCACATCATCACGAGGAACCAGAAAGCAACCATCAGTACCATTCTTTCTGAATAGATGAATTCCGCTGCAAAAGGGAATTTTTTTTCCAGAAAATGTGCCCAAAAGGTAAAAATACTACGTTTTACAGAGATTTCACGCCTTCTTAAAAGGGACGCTTGTTTTGAAAACGTGAGGTTGATGTTCAACTTCTCTGATAAAGGTAATGGAGCATTTTTGATGAGATCACGCTTTTCAAATAGGAGCAAGGAAACAATGAAGACAAACACGAAAGATGCAAGTAATTTTTGCAATGTTGCCAGGGGGATCTTTCCATCCAATAGCAAGCCGTTCACATCAAACCAACTGAGGATGTTATAATCATTAAGAAACTCAAGCTCTTCTCGCCAGCGTGCTAGACTTTGAAAGACATGCAATAGTATGCTAAGAAGAAGTCCTAGCTGGATTCCCGTTCCAATCTTTCCCGAAATCATTCCCAAGATCATACCACAACCCATGGCCGCCATGAGAAAGAAAATACCAATTGTCGCTAGCATCGCAGCTTTTTCCACTGGAACGGTTTTTCCAGTCCATGGAGTAATGAGAATGAGAAACGTGCCAAAAAATGTCCCAATCGAAAGAATGAATGCTTCCATCCATCGTGTCAAGTGGAAAGTAACTCTTTTGATAGGAAGTACGTGGAGAATTTCTCCAATTTCTTTATCTATCGGCCGTAAGATGAATCTTGGACCCGTCATGACTCCATATAGAAAGTATATCGTACTCATGACACCTAATAATAAGCTCATCCACAGGGTATAGTCTGGATTTGCACCACCGATGCTCCCTAGAAAAACACGAAACATCTCTTCACCCTCTAACCACTTGAGAATTTCTTTAACTCCTTCTTCTCCTGGATACAAGAATGCTGTCATCAAGGGGTAACCAAAGAGGGCAAGCATCCATCCAGCATGCCACATCCAGTTGTCTCTAATTTCTGTCCAAGCTAGTCTTGTCAAGGCATTCAAGCCGGCCATTGCCCATCCACTCCAACCATCAGCGTGCATCAAGGCTTAATAAAAATGATTATTGGTATTCTTGTCATCAATGCGTTAGTTTTTCCCGTCGATGCCTTGACATGCGAAGATTGCTCTAAAATTGAGGTTTCTCAAAAAAATAAGAAGGAAAGAAATTGCTTCATTCTGACAGAAGACACGTAATTCCATTACCAAAATTAGATAAATGTGAGGTGACCTCTTTTTGTCGGATTTTCTTAGATATTTAGGGTCTGTTCATCGATTCGCAATTCTACCTAATGAAATGTACCATCGATTCAGTTTTTGTTTTTCATTAGTAGTTCAAAGTATGGAAAAAGTCTTTTCACGATTGGATCCAAGATTTCACGCATTTGCTTGATATCAAGGGGTTCTGCTTGATCATCTTCAATGAGATCACCAGGGGTTTCATCTAACAACCTTTTAATTATCCTTCTTAGATACCAAGTTGATTTTGTCGTGATCACGGCATATCCTATTTTCTTCAAGGGGTCTCGTTTCATGTAAACAACCATTGCATCTCCTTGTTGGATGAACTCTTGCATTTCTTGTTCCAAGAACATCTTGAAATAACTCTTGATGGTCGTCAAGTAACTACCAATGAGTTTTGTTCGCTTTTCAGATTTTTCAATGCCAAGGTGAAGCATTTCCTGCTGGTAGAAAACCATTCCCGAGTCATGAAATCCTAAAATTGAGTAAAATTCGAAGGGGACTCGATAAATATAGGCAGGATTAATGAGATAAGCTAAAGCAAGAAAACTTCCACCTAAAGCAGCACAAAATAGTGAAATGAGGTAGGTCAAGCTTCCAAAGGAATTAGTAAAGAATGCGACAGTTAACAAATTTGCCCCAAGTAACAAAATCGCAAATCCAATGCCTTCAATGAATTGCTGCTTGATTCGATACAGCCTAAACTCTTGAATCGTGATGATGATGGGGATGATTAAACCTAAATAACTAGTTAATAGAAAAATGAGAAAGTGAGTAGTTAGTCCAAAATGCGTATCAATGGCCTGCAAGATGATTGACAATTGATTATGAAGAATGACACCGTTCAACAATAAAATGATGATACCAATTTTCCATTTTTCAAAAAAATCAGTCCGAGAAAGTTGAAAATGCGCGTAAAAAAGGGTCACGGCAACAGTATAGAAAGTTATGGACAGGCTGAGAAAGAAATCCCACTCAGCCGGATTTAATAATCGTAAAAATAACATCAAACTTCCAAAAAATGCTGATATGAACCCTAGTCCCAAGAGATTGAGAGATTTTTTTATCTTCCATCCCATGGTTATGATTCTCACTCCAGCAATTCCCATTGTAGTCATATATATCAATGCAAGAATGAATTTCACGTTTTCTTTTGTCGTGAAGTTTGTTATCATTTGTTTTCACGCTGTCCTAATGGCCATGCCATCACGAAGCAAACCTTTTCTTGATTATCCCTCTAACTAAACCAATAAATAGTTTATTAAAAAATAGCTCTAGAGAGGCATTTCTCGTAGGTGAAACGATCATCACTCCCCTCATACCACAGGATCGCTTTTCCAGAATCTTGCCTAAACGGTCAAGCTTTTTGTAGCTAGCTTGGTAAGGTTCATTGGGAGCAATGATGGAACTACAATCACGTCCTAAAGATACTTTTTCTCTGTTACATGTCATTCTCTTTTTCGTGTATGCTGCATTTCTGGGTGTGATGACATTTCTTCCAGTTTTTCTAAAAGATCAAATTGGATTGACAGATGCTGAAATAAGCCTAGGAACTACTGGGTATGGACTAATGGCTTTTCTAGGGTCCTTTCTCATTGGACGTTTATCAGATCAACATGGTCGGCGATATTTCTTGCAATTTGGTCTCGTGTTTAGTGGAATTATCATTGGGATGCATGCCTTCATTTGGGATTTTTGGAGCCTTGTCATCCTCAGAGCGCTAGCTGGTCTGGGAGTGGCCTTTTACATTCCCACGTTAATTGCACTAGCACGAGAATTAGGTTTTAAAATGGCCAGATTTACTAGTTTTGGATCATTAGGATGGCTATGCGGGGTATTAGCATCAGGAATTCTTGCTGAATTGTTTTCTCGTCAATTTGTATTCTACCTTGCATCATTATTGTATTTCATTGGATTCATTCTAAGCATTTGCGCGAAAGAACCCCCAGATTGGAAACCAATAAAGATTCCAATGTTCCCAATCGAGGTCGTCAAGAGGAACTGGGCTTTATTATCAAGTTTCCTCCTTCGACATGCCGCTGCAATGGCAATTTGGACTTTATGGCCAATTTTCTTGAAAGTACAAGTCCATGTGAGCGACTTTCAGATTAGCATCATTCAGGCAATGAATACTGGAACTCAATTTCTGCTCATGTATTTCCTCATGGATAAAGGCCGCTCTAAGACACTTGTCTTGATTGGACTTGCCATATCTGCCATCGCATTTACCTCTTTCACCTTAGTTACGGATTTTTACCTTTTTTTACTGACACAAGTGCTTTTAGGAACATCATGGGCTTTCTTGTATGCTGGTTCCGTTCGATATGTCACGGAAAACAACCCAGAACTGGGGACTGCTTCCGGAATGCTCAATGGGATCATCTCGTTATCTCAGGTACTTGGACCCGTGATTGCTACAGTGTTTAGTCTAGTAGCTCCCGAGAATTATCACGTGATCATGTATTTTGCTACCGTCACCACGATTATGGGGATGATTCTCTTCTTCCGCATGGAATTTAGGGCCAAATCCGCACTGGTTCAATCCGTACCAATAGCCTGAACGGAATCGACGCCAGCATGTATCATTAATGAGCGCAAAAAAGATATGAGTGTCATCATTTCGTGATCATCAGAGCGAAAGAAAAAATATAGCATTCAAAAGTCAAAAATCTCTTGATGCACAAGAAAGGGCCACATTCCACTTTTCTAATTGAAAGAATGAAAGAATGAGAGAAATCGTAAATAAAAATAGAAAAAGAACAAAAAGACAAGCGTTCAATGATGCAAGGCACCAATAAGAGAGAATGAACCACGGTTATGGCAATGCGACAAAGATATTATCCGGTGTATTGGACTCCATTGATGGTAATTGTCCAACTCCAAGAGGTCGAAGGGGCATTAGCCGGAATGGCAAGAAGCACGTAAAACTCCATGGTCTGATTTCCAGTAACTCCATCATAATTTTTTTGCCATCCAAACCTGAAAGTGATGGTGTTTCCACTAACCAAGGCTGTTGGGTCATCCATGAGAATCCATGGATTTCCAAACAAGGTAGCTTGTCCATATTGAGTTGTTATTGGTCCTACCTCCGAGATGACACCTCCTTCCGTGGTATCCGTAAAATTCTGATCGTCATCAATATAAATCTTGTTAGATGCTGTTTTAATCACGTAGAGAGTTATGGTTGATTCTTGCCAATTATTCCCATCACTCGATGCCAAAAAAGTCACAGAAATGCTGACCGTAAGTGAGATGGTCTCTCCAGCAGGTGCCGTGTATCCCGTGGTCGTGGTACCTAACGTTCCACTGATGGTTGGTAACCAGTAAGATCCATGGGCACCAAAAGTAGTTCCAGAACCATCGGGATCAAAGGTATTCGTGGCATTTTTGAAGTACATCCAATTAGTTGAATCTTTCCCAGCAACGGTTTGTCCTGTGACTGTCAAGTAATACGAAGCATTAACGTTTGTAGTATCTTCATTGAAAGCGGCACTATCTGGCGCTGTTGCTGCATCATTCTCAGAATCCCAAACCTTTCTGACTTCTCCGCCGATGGTTGCCGTGTCCGTCCACGTAGCCAGGTTAAGGGTACCAAAACTAATGCTAGAATCGGTTACACTGAACGTGACATTACCACTAGTGGTTGCCGTAACGGTGATGTTAGCTCCTACAGGCCGGGAACTTGGCAATAAGACAAAAGCTAATCCAATTAGAGTTAATCCCAGAAGGGCTAAGGTTTTCGGTTGAAATAAATTGAATTTTTTATCTATCATCGTTCTATCATCACCTCTTCATGAATGGAAGAAATCACGCTATTGGCTTTACGCATCTGAGTCTGAAGATGTGCGTGACATCACCTTCAACTTGTCCTTCTGGTGAGAATATGTAAGAAGATTTCTGGACAAACTGTCCGACAATTTAGGCATCCCTCATGATTACAAGGCATGATGTCGGATTAATTCTTCGCATCTAGTCCATACGTGCTCCAATTCTTGACTATCAACAAGCATTTGCTCCAAGATTATCCTTCCTTCTCCTTCGATGAGCCCTAATAATTGTTGTTGAAGGGTTTGAAGAGCTTGTACATCGCCTTCCGTGCAAAGAAAAATGATGTTAACAAACCGGCCGTGTCTTAGCAGCACTTGGAATTGCTCTAGCTCGACTTTTTTCAACTTTGAACCATGAAAGATTTCTGCAGATAAGCCCTCCATGCTTCCTAATAGCCCTGACAGCAATGAAGGATCAAAATCAATTGCTGTAGAATATCGTCGCGAGTATAAATCGGTACCATCGGCTCTCTGCACCAGAAAAGCCAATAATTTAGCTGTTGGCCGTTCACTACCACTGTCCAGTCTTGTTTTCTTGGTATATTTTCTTCTAGGAAGCATTCGTGACACTGCAAAACCGAAAAACGTGCCTCCCAAACTGGAAATGATGAGGAACATCAGGCTATTATTATCATTGAACGGAATGAATTGTGCAGCAGGCACTTGGGAGAGAGATGACGTTTTTTCTACCGATGGAAAACTTGCTGGGACAAAAACTGATAGATACACTGTCCTACTTTCCTTTCTTCCCAGGTACTGATATTCAAGCAACAAAGAGTAATTACCAATTTCTGGTGGAATGATCGTGATGAGAACTTCTGTATCATTATTTGCCGGTACTTGTATTTCTTGGTTATGATAATTTCCAAAACTTTCTCCAGTATCCAAATTCTTGAGACTCGCATTCAAGAGGATGTTAAATGGTAAGGTTCCTTTATTATGGGCGGTTATCTTGATGACTGTAGGACTAAAAGCTTCTCGACTTTCAATTATCGAGACGTCTACTGTCCCATCAAGATATCCAACAATGAATGTTTCTTGAGTTGAAATGAAGACTTCCTTGCTGCTATCATTGATGGGGTGATATTTAACCTCAAAAACTGCTAAGTAAGTTCCGTTCATTGTCAATGTGTCAAAAGAAAATTCCCAAAAAGCTTGATACGATTGATTTTCTGATGAAAAACTTCCGATCTCTCGGGTTGTCTCGTTCTTGCTGAGAAGAATTGTGGCCCCGTCATAAATTAGGAATCGTGCTTTTGCCATAATGGTATGATCTTGATAGTTGTGAAAGATCAGTGTTGCCTCTTGATTTGCTCTTGGAAGATCGTCTGGAACTAAGGCCTCTATTTTTGTTCCTTTAACAGTGAAACTAACTGTCGTTGTAAGGGCAGCTCCCAAGCTAATGCTATCTTGATTCTTGTCTACTGGTTTTGTCGTGATGAGAAAGAAATGGCCACCTGGAGATGCTCCCTCTGGTACAGTCACCTCGATCGCGACTTGTTGATATGAATTTGGTGTAAGAGTGAAAGCTTGAGGTATCACTTTAATCCATTCTAACCTGGCATTACCACCGCTGGTGACCTCAATTTGGAATGAGATGACTTGATCACCCGTGTTGTTCACGGTAAGGGTATCGTGAATTGTTTCACCTAGTGATACCAAGCCCCAATTGATGAGAAGAGGATCCACTGAGAAACTAATTGAAGCACCTCCAGCAACCCCTAAATCTGAAAAAGCTTGAAGCTGAAACGGAACCCCTAAAAGGACAATTAAAGTGATGAAATAAATCCTTTTTAATCTGAATATCTTCATTCCTGTGATGCACGTAAGAACATGCTGTTTATATTTTTATCTCGTGAAACCGTTACGGGATGGGAAAAATATTTGAAATGGACGAAAGAATCTTTGACTTGAAAGTTAACTCCATAATCGGTGGCAACAAGATTGAAACGGTATAAAGAATATACTTTCAAGGTGTGCCTTTTAGGTGATCCAGCGGTCGGAAAAACAACACTAAAAAAGAGATTCTTGGGAAGAACTGTCACTGGTGAATACAAGACAACCGTTGGTGTTGATTTTGCGATCAAGTATTACCTCATTCAAGATAAGTATTACATCAAGTTTCAAATTTGGGACATAGCTGGACAAGAAACCTATTCGACCCTAAGAGCAAGCTTCTACAAGGGTGCAAAGGGCATTCTAATGGTCTTTGACATTTCAAGGGCTGAAACTTTCCAGAGCATTCCTAACTGGCTTCAACAATTATGGCAATTGGAAGGACCACTACCGATGATCTTGATTGGCAATAAGGCAGATCTTAGGGAACAAGGCCTAGGGCTGGTATCAATCGAGCAAGCACGGACTTATGCGACCATGTTATCCCAAACTATTGGATTTTATGTTCCTTACATCGAGACATCTGCCTTGACTGGACATCAAGTTTCAAGAGCTTTCGAAGAACTAGCTCTTTCCATCATTCGAAAGTTTGGAGGTGAATGAATGATTCACGAGCAGCTATCTGTAAGGGACTAAAGAATGAAAAATTCAGAAAAATGGAAGAATGAGATGATGGAACTGATACCTAATTTCAAAATGATGAGCCTTGTGAGTCATTATTTTTCTCTTCTGGAATTTTGGGAATGAGGGGAACGAGAATGATCGCTGCTATCGTGTAAATGGATGCAGTGAACAAGAACACTGCTTGAAAGCCGTGAGTATCAATGATGTATCCGCCAATGATGGCAGCCGTGGAGTTGAACAATCCCCAGGCAATCGACTCGATGGCAATCCACTTGCCGCGATACCGAGGAGGTACCAAGTCCATGACAATACTCTGGCTGATGGGAGCCGGCGCATTCATCAAGCTGTTCCGAAGGAGAAAAAAGACGACCAAGAAAAGAAATGGTGGAAAGGTTGCCATCAGCAACAAGCAGACGATCGCAATACCTTGACTAAGCACGATGGAAAGCACTCTTCCTAATTTTTTAGAGATTTTTTGGAGGATGATACCCGAACTTGCTGTTGATAGGCTCGTGAGAATGAAGATGATGCTCCAAGCGATAGGTTTCACGTGGTAGTACTCAACAAAAAAGATTTGGAAAAAACGAACGGTGATTCCAGCACCAAATCCAATTAAAAATGATGAAACAATGATGACTGCCAAGTATTTCACGTTAGACTTGAAGACTTTGTGTTGCGAAGCTTCTTTTTCTGCATGGCTTTTCTTGATCTCAGCAGAGCTCACGTTATTCTTTAGCTGCTGAGTTTCCTTGAAAGGACTTTCTATCGATAACTCATCTTTCACTTTCAAAGTCACACCAAAGGCAAAGCTTGTCAATAATGCAATGAGCAAGATCATTGATCTCAGAAATTCCATCGTCCATACATCATTGAGAAAAAAAGCGACAATGATGGATAACATTGGAGAGAAAATTCCGCCGCCAGATTGAATGGCAAAAAAAT
>JAJRXH010000519.1 GCA_024276395.1 archaeon | reverse complement strand
TTATCATCTTTTGCTTTTTCAGATATTTCTTTTCCTTATTTTGTCAAGTACAAGTTGTCTTTGTCTGGTAATCATAAAATATTAGTAGGATTAGTTCATCCAGATGGTACGGATGAACACGGTCGTCCCGTGGTTCGAGTTCACTTGTTAATAATAGATCGAGCTATATACTTCCGTCATTCTTTACCTTATTGGATGAGTCCATTGCATATCATCCCAGAAAAAGTCGGTCGACAAATGTTATGTTTTCCAGAAGATTTCAAGGAATTACCACTTACCACACCAGTTCCACCAAAACTTGTTGAAGAAATCTTACTGAAGAGACATGCTTTTTACTATACCCAGCTTGACTTTCGGAGTACAAACGCGTTGGCAGCATACATCGATAAGATAGTGCCAGTAATTTTTAATGAAAAATTTTCCATTCTTTCTGCGACAAGGACAACAAACTTGAAGAAAATACCTTCTCTTGTTTTTTTAAAGGCAAACAATGATTTGGGTCTTCCGGAACTCGATCCATTCCAGTTATCATCTTACAATCTAATAAACATACTGTGCTTATCAGCACAGAATGATAAAATTAGAAAAGAAATTAACAACAAGATAATAAGAAATGATTTAGAGTCTGAAGAAGATAAGAAAGTTTTAGAATTGATGAAACTTAGATTCAATGATCGTAAAAAAACATTGAAAGAGAAATATTTGGAACTCCAAATTAAAATGATAAAATGGAAATCAGCACGTTAAGTACAGATTTTTCCTTTTCAATAAGGATCCGCTGTGTTGATTTATCCATTCATTCGGTCGTTCATGTCGATTTTCTCGCTTTCAATTCGTTTATCGCCATTTTCTTTGCTTCAACGAGTTCCCTAAGGTTTCTTAGCCGTCCTCCGATATCATCAATTTCTCTCTCTATGGACTGTAACTCGAAAAACAATTCATTCTTTATCCATTCATGTTTTGTAAATTCGTATAGTGAAAGTTCAGCTAGAGTATCGAGATTCTTTTGGATGTCTTTTTGTAGTGTCGTCAGCTGGGAGTAGATCGTGTTGAGCTTTTCTTGATGGAGTCCGAGTTCTTCGGGTGATAGCTTGGTAAGTTCATCGACTTGACGTGCAAGCTTCTTGAACTGTTCTAGGGCTTGTCTTCCGCTTTCATTCATCTCATTTAGTTCATTTAAGAGTTGCCGAGCTTTTCCTCGTAATGGATCGACAATTGGAGCAGCTTTTTCCTTGTATAATTTGCTTAAAGCTCCTTCGTCACCAACAGAGAGAGAAGCCTCTCTAATCTTTCCCAGGATGAGGTAAATGTTTCCATCGAATTCTTTACTCATCACCTCGAAAATGACGCTTGGATCGAATTGTTCTAAAGCATCTTTTGCTTTCTTGTGTACGTTCACGGAACCATCTTTCAAGGCTTCAATTAAAGGCCTAATTGCCCTAGGATCCTTGAGCATTCCCAGTGATGCAGCTGCATTTTCTCTTACCTTTGGGTCAGCATCATTTAGCGCATCAATTAATGCAGGAACGGATTCTTTTTTTCCGATTTTACCAAGTGCCAGCGCGGCTTCTCTTCTCACGAGATTACTTGAGTCTTTAAGAGCGTCACGGATGGTTGATTCTGCTGCTTCATCTGCTAATCGGCCCAAGGCTTGGCAAGCAAATTCCCTTACTTCTGCATTGGAATCTGATTGGACTCTCTTGATGAGAGGCTTGACAGCTCTCTTGTCCCCTATTAGTCCTAATTGCTTTGCGATCATTGCCCTAAATTCTGGATCTTCATCTTTTTCTAAGTGCTCTATTAGGTCTGGGACAACCTCGGGATTTCCTATTTCACCGAGTGCTTCAGCTGCACCAAACCTCACACTCCAGTAGTCGCTTCCGAGTGATTTCACTAACTCAGGAATTGCTTTATCAGGGAGTTTCTTTCCTAGTTCGACTAACTGGTTTACTGCCGTGGTTCTCACGATGAGTTGGTGTGATTGTAATGCCGTGATCATCACGTTGATTCGTTCTTCATCAGAGAGGATCTCATCTTCCGG
>JAJRXH010000518.1 GCA_024276395.1 archaeon | reverse complement strand
TAATCTCAATACGTTCAATGTCATCAAGACGACCAACTACCTGTGGATGCAGCTTGATGGCAGCTTCTACTGCAGTTTGACCATGAAATTCTGCTGGATAGGAAACCTTGAATAGCACGTTCTCCATCACGTAAGAACCATAAGAACGCTGAAACTGGAACCGTTCACCGCCCCAAATACGATCATAGAATCCCCATTTTGGTGCTGTGAGCACGCTAGGATAACCCATTTCTCCTCTAAGGATTTGAATGGCTAAGAACACTCCACGGCTAGTGGCATCTCCAGCTGCCCAGCTCTTTCGTGAACCCGTATTTGGCGCATGACGATACGTTCGCAACGGTCCTAAATCACACCATACCTGGGAAATTGCATCAACGACTTGTTCTTTCGTCCCTCCTAACAACCAAGTAGCAACAGCGGTACTCGCAAGTTTTACTAGGATAACGTGATCTAATCCACGTTGATTAAAACTATTTTCCAATGCCATGACACCTTGAATTTCATGAGCCTTGATCATTGCTGTCAAGACATCTTTCATCAGTAACGGTTCTTGACCATTGGATACATTTTTTCGTGAAATCCAATCTGCAACGGCAAGTATGGCACCTAAATTGTCAGAAGGATGACCCCATTCAGCAGCTAACCACGTATCATTATAATCTAGCCATCTTACCATCGTACCAATGTTAAAAGCCGCTGTGATTGGATCAAGTTCATACTTGGTGCCTGGTATCCGCACTCCGTTGGGAACAAGAGTACCTGGAATCAATGGTCCTAACATCTTTCGACATTCTGGAAAACGAAGCGCCAGAATGGCACATCCCAAACTATCCATTAAGCACAATCGTGCTGTATCATAGGCTTCATCGGATTCCACTTGATAATTTACCACATATTCAGCAATGTCTACCATTTCTTCATCCGGTTCAGGTCTTACATTCATTTCAGCCATATAAAAGAACCTCCCTTGCGTTCAAGTTCCAATAGACTCTATTTTACTCGTAATAATAAACATTCTTGCTGTCTCTCATTCCGTCCATATATTAATTCAACGTGAAACACAACAGAGAGTTATTCAGTCTCCCCGTCATTTAAAAGATGTTTTTAAAAACCTACTCGTCCCTTTAAATGCTCCAAGGTGAAGTGAATAACTCTCTACACAACAAGTAAAAAACAACATTGAACAAAGATACTGCGACAAATAAAAAATTGCTAGCCATTTTTGACGTTAAAAGTCAATGAATTTATAAATAAAACAATCCTCTCCACCCTCGGATGAATGATGCTGCTCATTGAGTTTATCTTAGCACTCCTAACCACGGTCATTGCAGGTTACGGTATTCTTCAAATAAATGACATCGTGAAAAGATCACCCATCAATGAGGACAAGTTGCTCGTGGCGGCAATGTCCCTAATCTTCTTGATGTTCGTCGCGCTCATCCCAGTAACCATCTTGCATCAGCCTAGTGGCTTCGTAGATCCATTAGGAGTAATTTACCACAAGATAAGCTTTTCTTTTGGTCAGATTGCGGTTTATTTAGTTACCTTATCTATTTTTTTACCGATCTTTGATGTTCGCTACCGTCACATCACTTTTCTAATCACATTTACCGTCATCAATTTTGGCTCATTTTTCGTTAATGGCATCACTCTACACTTTGAAATAGTAAAAAATAACATTATCGTGCTCTATACGCCTCTAGGATTCATGTTTTTCATTCTCAGTCTTGTCGTACTGATGGTAATGACAATAAAACGAGTATATGACGTGCAAAAAACTTTGAACCTAAATAAACAAGGAAAAGTAAATACCAAGTCGTTAGTCATCCTCACATCACTCCTAGCCATGATGACTAGTACCTTGGTCGTCACGAGATATTGGCAATCCCTCAACGTACCAGGACTGCTCTGGCTGTTACCAGCTTCCGTGATAATTGCCTATTTATCCCGATCTTTACGAGAAGATCCTGCTCTTTTCTTCATTACCGCTTCCATTCTTGATGCCATCTTGGTCATTCACCAAACACAAGGCTTAACCTTATATTCCAAGAGCTTCTGTCAGGGTTATCCTCCAGAAGATGCACTTTCCAGTATTTTTTCGGCACTAAACATTTCATTGAGCAAGGCTATTCAAGCCAATTCTCGATTAGAGGAAGTCCGATTTGGCAATAAGGTAGTCATCCTCGCCCCAGGAAAATTCATAACAACAGCGCTTATTGTTAGTCAATGGAATCTCATTACCAATGCCATCACTAAATCAATCACAAAAGAGTTTGAAAAACGGTATGAACACATTCTAATTGACCTACCAGAAAAAGAAGGAGAAAAAATTTTCGATATAGGCAACTTTCAAGATTTTGACGAATACGTGAAGACCATTCGAAAATTTTATCTTTCATTATGAAAACTCGCACTCTAAACAAGCAAAGATCCATACTACGAGAGATTCACGTGATGAAATAGAAAAAATCTCAAAAAAAGCAAGAAATGAAATGAAATGAAATGAAATGAAATGAAATGGATCATCTTTTAAAGGAGGTAAAACAATAAATGGCGGATGCAAGACGAACGATTTTTATAACCGCGCCTAATAGCGGAATCGGGGAGGTTTTAGTAAGACATTCGCTAGAACAAGGACATTTTGTTGTTGGACTGGGAAGAAAAAAAGGAAAGGAATTTTGTGAAAGGCTCAGAAATGAAGGGCATGACAACATCCAATTCATTTGGATGAAAGATTCTTCGGACGAAACTTCCGTAAATGAAGCTTTTCGAGAAGCAAGAAAAGTTGTAGATGACATTGATGGTATGATTCATTGCGTGGGAGGAAGCTTAATATCAAAACCCTTGCTTTCATTCACGATAGATGAATTTCAAAGAGTACTGGCAACAAATCTAATTTCTTCGTTCCTAATCAGTCGCGAAGCCATTAATTGGATGAAAGAAACACAAGGTGGTAACATCGTCTTGTTCGGATCAACAACGGGATTCGAGCCCGTTGCCAACAAGGGTGCTTACGCAGTTGCCAAGGCTGGAGTACACATGTTAGTTGCATCATTAGCCCTGGAATGCTCCCAATTTAACATCATCGTGAATGGCATTGCTCCTGGATACGTGTTGATCCCACGACATCAAGAAGAACTCAAGAGTTTCAGTGAACGGCAACAAGCTCCACTCGATGACTTGTTGAATGTCATTAAAGCAAAGAATCC
>JAJRXH010000517.1 GCA_024276395.1 archaeon | reverse complement strand
CTTTGATATTGTACTCCCACAAGTTTTTCATGGAATAATCATTATCTTGTAGAGCTTTGATGGCTTGTTCTCCAGCTAAGCATCCAGCCATTAGTGCCGGGCCATGGCCCTCTGCAGTCAAGGGATCTACATGCATTGCTGCATCACCTGCGGTGATAAACCCATTGGCCACTGCATTAAGTAAGGGATAGCGAGTTGGAATGGTATAGCCTCTGCCATCCAAAACTTCATACTCATCTGGCTTGTAGTATTCATGTAGCACTTTACGGTAAATCTTCTTCATGTCACTTGTCCCGCGTGGATTGCTCATGAACCATCCAATTCCTACATTTAATTGCATTGATCCTTTGGTAAAAATCCAAAAGTAGCCCGGTTCTGGTATGATATCCCTATAGATTAGATAAATCTTTTCATGGTAATTATGATCTTCTTTTAACTGGATGATTTCACGATAGCTAGCCACGATCTCATCATGGCTCATTTCTTTTTCAAGGAAAGGAAATTTATCCTTGGGAAGGGTTTTTCGAATCACAAAATTGCGACCTGAACAATCAATGGTGATTTTTGCTTTTATCTTCACGCTTTCTCTAGAATTTTGATCGACAAGTTCGGCTCCAATTACTGTTTCTTGATGAACTAGCGCTTTTTTAGCTTTGTGAGAGGCCAAGACTTGAACGCCTGCATTCATGGCCTCCTTTAACAGTCTTTGACCATAAACGTGCCTATTTACTACAAAACCATCTCCTCTAACCCAATATTCAGCATCGCCGATTGCGAAGATGAGATATTTAACAAGGTCAGCAATTTCATTTCCCTGAGGAAGTTCCAATCCTACTTTATCCTTAACGAACTGTGGTGCTCGTAAATCTAGTGCATCTCCGCACGTTTTGTTACCTATTTGGTCCATTGGTTTTGCATCTGTCAAGATTACATCATATCCTGCTTTAGCTATGGTATAAGACGCTATCACACCAGCTGGTCCACCGCCCACCACAAGAACATCTGTTTCATTTTCCTTCATGATCTAGGTCACCTTGTCTTTAATTCTCTGAGTTCATTAACACTTATGATAGCTGCTTACAAAAAATTTTCGTTACGTCCTTCTCCATCAAAATCCATACCTTTGTAAATTTTCAGCATCAAAACTTTCCATTTCTGGTAATAATTCCCTAAATGAGGGAGCAACCAACGATGGAGGAATGATCCCTTTTTCAGTGATGTAAGCCGATATGTGTCGTCGATCCACGGGCTCAAAAGCTGGGTTCTCAATCTTAAGCCCTTTCGGTGGAGATCCCCAGACTTCCTCGGGATTTCTCATTTCAATTGCAGTAAGCTTGCCAATGGTTGTAGTTGGATCATATTTGAATAAACTGGAGGCCACGTACAACGGAACATACTCATCGGCAGCACTTAGTCCTAATAGCCTTGATCCGATTTTATTGATAGCAGATCCCTCAACCGTTATTGAGTCAGCACCGATTAAAATTAGGTCAACATCAAACCGTCTCATTGCCCATCTCATTGCAGAATCTACGACCATTGTCACTGGGATGCCATGCTGCGTGAGGTTTTCCGCAGTCTTCCGTCCTTGATATCGTGGACGCGTTTCGGTACAAATCACGGAAAATGTTTTGTTTTGCTTCCAAGCACGCGAAAGAATGGATTCAACCACGCTACTGCGACAATGTGTCATCACCACGGAATCATCCTCTATTCGCTCGGCTCCAATGCGGGCGATAACCTCTTTTGCTCTTAACAAGCGATTAATTACTGATCGCGAGGTATTAATGGCATCTTCGAAGCCTTTCTTTTCTAAAGTCGATAAAATTAGTCGAAGACAATTCCGCAAGGCAGGCTCAGTTACTCTAATAGTTGCTAATTTCCGTGCTAATGAAACTATCTCGTTCCAGGTATTAGATGGCGATACATCTTCACTTGCAAGCGCCATTAGATAGTTCTGGAATGCAGATACTCCCTCAATCGCCACATTTGTTGCGCCTTGAATTTTAATGGCCCTGATGTCCTCAATGATCTTTGTTAAAGAACATCTTGCTCTCTCAATTTCGTTTTTTGATTTCATGAGGAGATCAACTCGATTCGTGGTTGTGTTTTCTGTTTAATTAGTTCACGCTTTAAATAATCCAATGAATAGCGAGTTTTTATGATGAAAGTAAACAAACGTGAGGACGCATCAAGTTCCTCATCAAGAATGGTAGCTACAGAGTACAAAAATTCTCTAGCACTCCAATTTCCGTCAATGATTACTTGATAGGTTTTTAATGGGGGTAATAACTTTCCTAATTCTTCCATCAAGGGACTAAGGTGTTTTTTCAACGAGGAAATCGGCACGATACTCTGATAACTCCCATGATACCTTTCAAGAATCATCGTTAGTCTTGCTTCAAGGTCTTGACTAGTTATTTTGTCAGTTTTGTTGAGAACTAAAATTTTAGGTTGGGTTGCCTCTAATTGAAGGAGTGTATCTTCTGTAACGCTTAATTTTCTCTTGATTACTGACTCTGGTTCACTAGCATCGATGACAACTAAGATGATATCAGCTAGTAGTGATTCTTCTAGCGTGCTCCGAAAACTCTTGAATAAAAATGCTGGGAGATCTTCAATGAAACCGATCGTGTCGATGAGATAGATGGGGTATTTATCAATTTCGATCCTTCTAACTCGCGTGTCCAAGGTGGTAAAATATAATTTGTCAGTCTTTTCTGAACTGCCTGTTAATGCATTGAGGAGTGTGCTTTTTCCAGCAGATGTATACCCAACGAGGGCAATATTTATGCCTAATCGTTCTTTTGATTTTTTTCTTCGAATTTTTCTTCGTACTTCGCGAGATTTTCTGATTTTTTCGAGCTTGTTTTCAATTTGACGCTTTTGTTGTTGAATGTCGAGATCAAGGAGTTCTAACGGGTCAATACCTTTTCCAGTGAATGGCATTGAGCCAGCGCCTTTTCTTTCTTTTCCCAACTGTATTTTTAGTTGTCTTTTCTGAAAAGGGCGTTGATACTCTAGCTGTGCTAACTTGACCTCTAGTTTTGCTTCTTCTGTTTGGGCATGATTTTCGAATATTTCGAGAACTATCATCATTTTATCCAAGATATCTTTTTGAAAGTATTCTTTCAAGTTAAAATATTGTACCGGGGTGAGTCGTGTCCCAATTAAGAGATATTTCAATTTAGGATGCTTGACATCCAATAATGTCCGAATTTCCTCTGCCTTTTGGCTACTCAAAGCTAATGGACCACGGGGTCGTTTGACATTTGAATATTCTTCAATTACTTGATATCCAGCAGAAAGACACAAAAATCGAAATTCCTCTGGAATGAACCTTCCTTCTGATGTCGGAAAATGAATGAGCACTGCGCTTTTAGTTTCTGTCATTTCTCTCATGATAAATTAATGGAAGAAAGTTTAAGAATAATACGTTGGCATGCTTAGATGTACATGACATCTCGCTGGTTTAAAGGGAGGAAATACGTTCTTTCGGTAGTGATGTTGAAATTCTCACTTTAATGGAGTGTCAATTCCCTAATCCCTACTTCTTTTCAGGATTTGGGACGACACTAAATACAATGTTCCTTTCATTGTTTCTGTCAGCATTAAGCATAACACCACGATCTAAATACAAATGTAATTCTACTAGAAAAGTTAAGTCTATCTGATGTATGAAATGATCTTACTTGCCTCCGCTCATTCATCCTACGTCCTAGAAAGTGATGATTTCTTGACGATAACCATGATAAATTTGATCCATGGAAAGGTAGTTTGGGTTCTTTCTATTGTTTTACATTTTTCACGGGGAGATTTCTTTAAATTTTTAATGTCTATCGCATGAGAAATGTTTAAAGATGTTCGTTTCTTTATGTTACTTGAGCTTTCATCTTAGCATGCTCGTCATTAGAAGCGTTTCGATAAGAGAGATGCACGACAAGGAGGTCATGCATTCCCTTCGATAAGAGACGAGATCTTGCGGGAATGTTTTAGATGAATGCACGGACGGAAAATCCTATAGCATGTTTCTACTTAGTCCCAGTCCTTGAGATGGATTGAAGATATCTAAGGAGCGGTTCAAATGAATGCAATCCCGCATCATCTAAGGCCATTGGTCAAGATCTTACCATTACCCATCCAAAAAATTCTGTTAACTGGGATGAATGCACTCTCCGAAGAGTAATTTCGGACACATGCACTATTTGGCGTGATTACTAGAATTCTCAAAACAGAACAAGATTCGGTAGTCCAGCAGCATCCAGTGCTGCAATTTTTATGGGGCAAGTTGGGATATGAGACCTCTCATTATAAGGAATTACTAGAATTATACCAAGAAGGAAAGACGACTATTCATGCCCATCCTTTCGTGATTTACTCACTTCATCGTTCAGGACGGATGGATGAAGCATTAAGATTGAGTGAAGAGATTGTTTCTAACATTAGAAAGTCATATTCAGATCATTTAGAGTTTATTGATGCGTTGACATTATATGAAGGATTGTTGGCTGGAGCTCAAGCAGCAGCTTATGGAGAACGGCTTTCTGAGCTGATGACTTACTTGAAAGAAGCCGAAGAGATTCTTAATGCGTTAATTCTTGATAAATTTCCCACAGCACTAGAAATAGCTTCTGATCTAGAGTTAGCATTGCGAGTTGGTCAACTTTTTGGAAATATATTTATCGGTCAACTCCAAGGTTCCGTGCAAATCATTGAACACGTGTTGGAGCAGGTGCTACCCACGGCAAATAATGATTTCCTCATTGCGAATTTTTGGAACTTGGCTGGTAATACGCATGTAAGTATTCGTCGCTTGGATAAGGGAAGGGAGTGCTTTCGTCAGGCAATAAGGTATGCTACAAAATGTGGCGATTTAAGAATAGAAGCCGTGGCAAAAGCCAACCTAAGTAACATCCTTGTCATCGAGGCACAAACAGATGAGGCGATTGAGGTAACTAGAGAAGCACTTGACACATTCGAGAAATTGGGCGATCAGCATAATCAAATCATCATGATTATCGTTCTTGGAATGTTATATGTTAGCCAGAGTAACTTGCCGGCCGCTGAAAGTCAAGCCCAACGACTGCTCGATATTTTTAAATCACGGCAAGTTTCTCCAGATAGCTGCTTACTTGGAAGCATGCTTCTTGCGATGGTACACCGCTTTTCTGAAGCAAGATACTACCTGCAGCAAGTCAAAGAAATGATTGAAGATGCGAAGAATCCACGTCTTGAATTAGAATTGAAGATCGTTGAGGGCGTGATTGAATCAGAACAAGGAAATCTTGCCTTAGCACATCAGATTTTTGAACAAGCTCTTGATATGAGTGATCGTTACCAATTATATAATCTTTCTCTCGATATCCTAATTAACCGTGTCATTAATGCTTTGAAATATTACTTGACCATCGACGATGATCGATTTCTCGTGAATGTTTGGTCATTATTTGAAGAATTGCGGCTCTTGCTATCAGACTTTGATTTGCCTAGCATTCTAATTCTTAGAAACTTGATTGCTGGAAATCTTCTTGTCGCACGGTTTCATCTTTCCGAGGCAAAGCTGCAACTTCAACAGGCCAAGGAAATGTTAAGTGAGTGCGAATCAACCAAGCTCTTGTCAGAGTGTGAAAAAACATTGCAGAAAATGGAATGGCTTGAGAACTTCCTGAAAAATTTGGATACGACGGCGGATGATGATATAGTTTCTTTATTGTTTGAAGATGCAAAAATGATTCAACATTATTTTGCACGTGAGACACTTCGCTTGCTCCTAGATCTTAGTGTCAGCAAGTTTGAAATATCTTCTGTAGGACACGTTCGTCCCATTCTCTTGATGCTCATCACGAGTGGTGGTCTTGCTATCTATACGCATGATTTTCAGGGAACTCAAATCGATGAACAGATGATTTCAAGTTTTCTTACGGCTATTGCCTCCTTTTCTCAAAATATATTTGGAAGTGGGATGCTCAGAACCATTCAGCATGAAAATTATTTCATATTACTTGAATCAATTACTACTGAGCTCTATCTCGCTCTCATTTCTGAAAAAGAAAGTTATGATATGAGAAACAAGATGAAACAATTCATTGCCATATTGAAAGAAAAAACTGGTATTTTAGAACAGATCTCACTAAAACCCGCAATTACCATGGATGATCAAGAATTTTCCATCTTAGAACATCTGTGCAAAGAGATTTTTGAAGAAAAGAAAAAGAAACAGAAACTAAAGCATGAATCATAGTTCAAGGCTCTCCCCAGGGTTGAGGATGACAATCTTTATGGATTCTCCAATTCTTTTCTTCACTTCTTCAACGAAATCATCGGCATCTTGCACGAGAAGTGGAAATGTGCCGTAATGCATTGGAATCACGTGCTTTAATGAACCAGCTTCATTAAGTAGTTCGACAGCCTTGGCTGCTTCCCTTGGTCCCATCGTGAAATGACTACCTATGGGAAGTAAGGCGGTGGTTGGCTTGTACAATTCAGCAATGAGGCTCATTTCAGAGAATATATCCGTGTCACCAGCATGGTAAATGGTATGACCATCCATCTTGATGATGATACCGGATTCATCGCCTGAGTGCTCAGCACGCACGAGAGTAAATGATATTCCATCATGTACTTGCGTTCCTCCCTTGTTTCCACCATAAAGAAGTTCTTCAGGAACGCCCATTTCCTTTGCTTTGAGAGTAGTTTCAAAAATAGCAATGAATTTGGCATTATCTCTTTTAATGATTTCAATGGTTGATTGGTTAAAATGGTCAAAATGCGAATGAGTTGCTATGACAAAGTCAACTTTTCCTAATTTTTCCCACGAGAATGCAGCTTTGGGATTTTGGTCTGGCATTAACCAAGGATCAATGACAATGTTCTTGCTTCCCTCAATGTAAAATCCGGCATGCCCTAACCACGTGATTTTCATCATGCATCACCTCATGCTTACAATTTAGAAGGATCTTAAAAATATTTATTTACCTCAAGTGATCCTTCCGTCTAGTCGTCCTCTTGCTTTTTCACCACCTTTCAATTGTAATTCGGCATTCTTCCTGGGTAAGTATGCTTGTTGCTTTCCTAGTAACTCATAAAGGAAAATAGCAAGAGCAGCTACTTCGCTATGGGGTTGAAACCCGATAGCCACGTTAAAATCAACGAGCTTGTAAACATCTGCGGGGACTTTTTTTCCACCCACAATTATAAGTATTTCTTTCTGATCATTTTCTTCCTCAGAGATCATTTTTTTGATGACGGGAAGGGCACGAAGATGCGAATGACCATACATTGTCAAGTGGATGGAAAATCCAAGATGAGTGGCAATCACTTTGCGGTGACTTGTAGCGTGAGTGATGGTGAAAGAGTTTCCCCATTTTTCAGTGACTTCTTTGATGTTTTTTTCCATATTTTCATCCCGATCTCCAGTGTAACATCCAGTAGTGGCGCCAAAGGCCCTTG
>JAJRXH010000516.1 GCA_024276395.1 archaeon | reverse complement strand
CTAGCTTGCAACAGCCATCATTCACTTTAAGCGGGACTATTTGTCGGAAGAAAAAATCTAAGAAGAAGCGAATGGTTGTCGTGTTAACTTGTCAGGTGAAAAATGATGGATCAGAATGAACAATATTTCAAGATATATCCAGTAGGCGTCATCAAAAAGGTTGATGACGAAAGGGATTGCATTGAAGTCTTTCCACCATACGTTGTCGCCCTTGATCATCTCGGTGACGGATTCACGCACATCATCGTGTTATGGTGGGCTCATCAGAATGACACGCCTGAAGCACGTTCGGTGCTCAAAGGGAAGCCACCAAATCATCCTGCACCAGTGATGGGAGTGTTTGCCACTCGTTCGCCATATCGACCGAATCCCATCCTGATGACAGTGGTGAGGCTGCTTAGTCTCGAAGAAAATAAGATTTACGTTAAAAAATTTGAAGCGTTTGATCAGACTCCCGTCATTGATGTCAAGCCATATCTTCCAAATTCAGACTGTTTTATTAATGCAAGAGTACCTACCTACTTTGAAAAGATTAGCAAGCCTAGAACAGATTGATGTAATTAAATACTTGAAAAATCAAGAGATTAAATTAATTTTTCCAGAAGAATACCATATCAAACCTCTTTAGTTTTATCTTGAAAGTAAATGTTCAGTGTTTGAATGATGTAAACCGTAAAAGGTATAATTATGAGGTCGAAATCACATGTTAGATGTACAAGAAGATGGTGTTAACAAGGCTGTTGTCAAAAAAGAGCAGGAAGATGAGGACACTTTAGTGCCTACCAAGGAAAAAGTTGGTCTTCTCCCAGGATCATTAATATATACCGGGAAAGAAACTACTGTTAAATCAGAATTATTGTTGTTCATCATCAAGGAGCTAGAAATTAGAAAAATCCCATTCATTTCTATCGAAAAGCTACTTGCTCATCTCAAGACATTGTCACCAGATGAAAAAGCTTGGATCATTGTCATTGGAATGAATGAAACACGTATTTATGAACTACTCCAAGAAACATTTCAGATCGAGCCACTGTTCATGGAAGATATTCTTAATGTATCACAACGCCCAAAAATCGAGTTAGATGATAACATGCTATTCTTTGTTGCAAAGTATCTAGAGACAGACTTGACTAAACCCGTGAAATCGTATCAGATTGGAATTGTTCTAACTAAGCAGGTTGTATTGACCTTTTTTGAGAAGAAACTGCCTTGGCATGAACGAATGATCCAGAGAGTCATTGAACATATGAAACGGCTGAATGACTCAACTCTTGACCACGTGGTCTCGGGAATCCTTGATCAAATCGTGGATAATTATTTTGTGACTGTCAATGAATTAGAAGATCGCATTGAAGAACTAGAAGGCGAAGTGATTGAAAATCCCACGTTTGACACGCTTCAACGCATTCAACAACTGAAAAAACGAGTGATGGTTTTTAGAAGAGTCATCTTAGCCACTCGAGACTTATTTGCCAAGGTTAACCGCTTGAACATTGAAGTCATACCAGAAGATCACAAAATTTACTTCAGTGACATCAATGATCATGTTCTTGAGATACTTGATAGCATCGATAGTCTTAGGGATATCTTGTTTGGTCTTACAGATCTGTACATGTCTAGCGTGAGTAATAAAGCTAATGATACGATGAAGGTTCTCACGATCATTGCTACAATTTTCATTCCTCATACGTTCATTGTCGGATGGTATGGAATGAATTTTGAGTACATGCCTGAGCTCAGGTGGCCTTACGCATATCCATTGTTGTTCGTGATTCTCTCTCTCATCACTATCGTGATGATTGCTTTTTTCCGGAAAAAAAAGTGGTTATGATCTATTCAACTCTTATTTTCTGTTGTTAATGTTTTTGTATGATAATTGGTGGGTAGGAAAAGTTTTTCACTAGCGTCTTAGGGTTTCATTAAACATTCTTTTCCCTTTCTTTTTGTTTTTAAGTATTTTGCATCAAGGTGGGGGAATGAGTTAAAATATCGGTAGGATTACAGCTCCACGTGGGACTTAAATGACACGACTCGAGGTGAGTGATGAGAGTTATTCAGTTATCCCCGTCATTTAAAAGATGATTTTAAGAACCAACTCGTTCCTTTAAATACTCCAAGGAGAAGTGAATAACTCTCCGAGGTGACGATGAATTGGGTCATCAGAAAATGAAAGTGTCTACTACGTTAATATTGTCGTTAATGCTGTTATTGGCAGCTATGATCACGAGCATTCCCGCAAAAGGACACGTCATTCCCATTAAAGTTAAAAGTGGTGACTTTCATTCTTGGCAACTAACTTTGATTAGACAAGAAGCATCTAACGGCACGCTTCTTGACGCTGGAATCGACATCATCGACAATGAGACCATTTACTATGTTGCTGGTACCATCTTAACAACGAAAGTCCACCAGATAACCGATTATCAGGTATCTTGTTCACTGGAGGCAACTTATCAGCTTATGAACGGTACTATACTGGAACCGAGAACATTGGAAGAAACGTTCATCAATCGTAATCGACTTGCGGATGCAGAATACGTGATTTTTCAAGCCTTTCCATATTGTGGCTTCACGACCACGAACGTCACCTTGTTAGAACAAAATCTTGCCAATTATTCATCTAATAAGACAACATGGTTAAATTACACGATTCGTGGGGATATACTTAGTGTAGAAGGAGAATTCACCACTCCAGATAACAATTTGGCAGTAATCAATACCACCTATGATTTAACAACGGGATGGGTCATTTATCATTACCTTAGAGCTTGGAGACCTGAAGATTCCTCTGTCTATCTTGAGTACGAAGTGGTTGAAGTTCCAACACCAGTGCCATCATTACCACCACCTGTTGGAATCAACGTGGGGGATTCCTTTACCTGGGAGCTTCTGATGGTTCGCGATACTGCACCTAATGGTACCACTCTCAATGCCAGCTACATCATATTAAATAATGAAACCATCTACTTTGGTAAGGGAAGCAGACTTGAATTAAATGTCATTTCCATTAATGACTCGGCTATTTCTTTCTCCATGGTTGTTACTTACGTGCTCGTGAACGGAAGTGTTCTCATCAGGGATGAAGGGCTGTTCTTTCTTGATCGTCACATCATTGCACGTCCAGAATATCTTGTCGAGGGAATGTCCCCCCTTCCATTCAGCATTGCTTTCATTACTACAACGAATGGGACATTATTAGAACAAAATCTTGTTAACTACACATCCAACAATCTTTTAGACTTGCAATTTTCCTTTCAAGGAAATAATTCTACCATTGGAGCATTTTTAGCAATTAACGAATATCTTCAAGGATATATTAATGGTACTTATGATTTAACGAGGGGTCTGCTCACTTACCAGCAATTTAGAGTCTGGCCAACTAATGACACCTCTCGAATTGCTTTTGAATACGAAATGGTTCTCAGGAATGATTCCACGGAGACACGACCCTCACAACCACTTCCAACGACTACGAGTAGTAAGTCTGACAAGACATTATCAGGCTCTTTCTCCACCACAGCATTATCGGATACCGCATCTACATCTAATGCAGCATCTTCCAATGCTTCGTTATTATCCTCAGTTCCAATTAGTAACATCACCCCCTCTCTGGGAGTAATTGCTTTTGTTTTGGCAGTGTTCATTCCGATTCTAAATCGCATATCCACAGTTAACTCAAGAAAAGTCCGTAAAGAAGAACTTGAGTAGAAAGAAAAGAGAATTAAAGAAGGCTAAACTACTATATCTATATTTAGTATTTTTACGGCATAATTAGCTATAATTTTAATCACCTTTTCTAATCTTTTTCTTCGTGAGGACCTCTCCCCGTGATGCGAGGATAAAACACGAGGTCTCGTGGGATTACCCGTGGTCACGGGTGATTTTCCTTTTGACAAGATATTTGTCCAGTGCCATGAGAATTAACAAGGATATTATCGAGAAACTGATCGTCATATCTGATGATGTGACAACATTAATAAGTATGGGGGTTTGGTTTGTCGGTTGACTGTTGTTAATCGAAAAGGGCCACCTCGTAACATCCTCGCTTATCAAATCAAGGTCACCCAGGGCAACGACCTTTAATAGGTATGTACCATTAGGCAAAGTGGTTGTATCCCACAAATAACTTGTATTTTTTAAATCAGTTGCCAACAATTTCCAAGTGGGTCTCGTTGATTCAATTGAGTAATATAGTTTATAAGTAAATGAATTCCCTAGTGAGACAACAGCCTCTTCCCAGCGAACCTTGACCGTTCCAGATAGTACGCCGCCTCCTCTTGGGTAAATCAACAAAGGTTTCCAAATAACGTGTGAAGCATCAAAATTATTCCCAATAAAGACATTTCTCTCACAATCTTTCGTGATGTACAATTTAGATCCAACATCTCCTTGGACTTTATTATTAAGGAATTTATTATATCTGCTACTAGCTCCTAAATAATATGCATGTCCTTTTACGTCTCTCACGATATTCGACCGGACAATGGCGTACCGTGAATTAAATAATGCAATTCCTTCTCCGCTGTTAGCAACGATGTTATCGCTTACTGTCGTGTTTGATGCACCATCTATCGAAAGACCTCTGCCGGAAGAATAGATAGCGTTTCTTGTTAGTGTATTGTTATTTGATTGTAACACGTTAAATCCCGAATACTCAACATTCCGTACAGTATTATCAACTAGATTATTTCGTGGTGACTCGGAAAGTTCAAACCCAACCGTAGAATTGTATATCACATTCCGTGATAATACGTTAGATGCTGACTTGGATAAAAGAAGAAAGCCCTTGGACTGATATAACGATGTATTGTTGACTAGCTTGTTGTGAGAAGATGCTAGCAACTGGAATCCAGCATATTCATTTTTTATTGCGGTACAGCTTTCAATCTTTCCATTAATGACATTTTGTAGAAAGAAACCCCGAAATCCTCCTTCTACCGTGATATTACGTAAAATGAAATATGCAGATGTATCTTTTATAATCACACCATCATT
>JAJRXH010000515.1 GCA_024276395.1 archaeon | reverse complement strand
GCACGTCATCATCATGTAATTCGATCACTTGCACATCTTCGTTATTGGCATTCTCGTCTAACAATGTACTAAATTCACGTGGTTTCCAAAAAAGAAAACTTGAGAGATACTTTGAATCTTTTAACGTGGTTTTTTTGCCTTCAAGTTTTGCCAGAATTACTTCACGTAAATCTTGTCCATGCTCCACGGCCATTGGATGTGACCACCACCATGAATTAATCAAGTATCGGTTGCCTTGCCTTACGATCACGGGAATGGAATCGATAAATGAACCAAGTTCTTTTTCTATCATGCTGATATCTTTTTTCTCTATCAAGATCTTTTGAACGAATGTTTCTTGGAAATTGAGTCTCGAGAACACCACGTGAACTAGGTTGGATGCAATGGCTTTTTCGAGAACAGCTGAATAAGAGTTTGTTATTGTTTCATACACGAAGATGGAATCCAATGAGACAAAATATCCCTTGCAGACCGTTTGTTCCAAGTATTCACGATCATGCCAACAATGAACTCCAGAAATTGGTTTATAAAATCCAATTTTTTTACCGCGCTCGTGAAATGATGTGATGATTTCGTCGCAAAAGGTGGTTTTTCCCGATTTCTTGGAATATAGGCCTCCAACTAAAATCCTCATTCTGTTGCAACCTCACGTGGGTCATCCCAAGAAAAACCATCACGTTCTTGTACATATGTCTTTTTCATCACGCAAGAACATTAAAACTGAGTAAAAGTGTGTAAGTATGTAGTTTCATCATCTTTTAGTAGGCTCTCATAATGCGATGGGAACGTTCACCCTTGATGCTTTTTGGTCGAATGGGAATGTGTCACAAAATACCAGTTTTGTGACCCATACTTGGTGATACCACAGATTTTTCATCATAAATAGGAAGTAACTCATTCACCTTGCCATCTTTTAGCAAACTGGAAAATGATTAACAATGGACTCTATTTATCGTACTGAACTGTAAGTAGCATTTTATCAAGTAATTACGTGGATTGGCTAGGTGTTTTAATGAATAAGTGCTAAGTGTTGTTTAGCAGTTAGCCCATTGTGGGAGGTCGGAAGGATTTTGTCGTAGAATGGCTGGTTGAGCTTACCAGACGTAGAAGGAAAGCAACTCGTGAGTTCATTTTTCAATCTTTTTACCCAAATCATTCATCAGTGCTTTCTGAAATGGCCATCCAAACACCAATCATGATGAAAATGACGCCAATAACCTGAAGTAAGCCTAGTGTTTCTTTAAAATAAAGAATGGAAATGAAATATGACACGGCAACTTCGAGAAGAAGAATGATGGTCGTGAGCCCCACATCCATATATTGAAGTGAACTAAAATACAGCAGAAAAGGAATGACCGTGCAAAGGACTGCAAGATAGGCAGCAGCAGCCACACCTTCTACTACTAGTGTTTCAGGCTGCCTAATCACGAGAAAACGGATGATGACAGTAATTAGGGCTACTACCATGGAGTAAAATAAGCTAGCCACGAAAAGCTGCAAGTTCAAGTCATCATCCTCATTCGTTTCATATTGCTGCCGATTCATTACTTGAAGCTGCATTTTCTTTGCCAAGGTGACATAAAGTGCCCAGATAACACCTGCCGTGAAGACAATGACAACACCACCATAATAAAGCAAGGCAGGTACTGTAACATCTCCGCGATCTTGATAACTCACTAGTCCGACTCCTAGCATGCCAATCATTGCAGCCGTTATCTTTTTTCGAGTTATGGATTCTCTCACGAGAAAGTGTGCTGTGAATGGAACCAAGATGGCATAGGCATTTATTAACAAGGATGACAATCCAGGTGGCACCCATTGTTGCCCAAAAAACTGCAGGTAATAGGCCAATCCATTTAGAATGCCAAGCAAGGCGAGATGAAAGTGAGTGATGCTTTTCTTGATGACTCTAGGAAAGAGAATGAAGGCAATCACGGTTGCTAAGAAGAATCGAGTGAATAGTAGTAGTTCAGCTCCGATGTACCGGAGTCCTAAAGCCACGCCTGGAAATGAAGTACCCCATAGTACACCCGCTGCGATTAAGAAACCGACTCGATATTTCTCAGTAATACCTGGTTTCAAGTAATGCCCCTCCTTTTCACGTGAAAAACCACTCGACCATTTTTTTAAGCTTTGCTCATGTCATGCAAGTATTAACCGATGAATTCACGAACGAATTATTGCCATAATCATATAAAAGATGAAATGAAGAGCGTGACATGGAAGCGATTACTCTTATTGATCACCTTGTCAAAATGGAATTAAGTATGCTTGAATTCAAGAATGATTCAGTACTGACTAAGACCTAGAAATTTTAAACAAATTCATGAACGAGGTAGATGAGCTTCATGCACGCCACGCGGTCTTACGAGTTGACCATTCTTACCGTACCCGGAACAAGAAAATCCTCTCAAGAAACAGCTTTTCCAGAACTGGGAGAAGATGCAGCTGGAGCAAAAGTCATCAGAAACCACGTGATTGCATGGGTAGCAGACGGTGCCCCTGGTCCCGTGTTGCAAGAACCAATCTATGATGAAAACGGAAATTTCATTGACCAATTCAATCCTGTAGGACCTCAATTTGGCTCACGAACGCTAGCACGATGTCTAGGAGAGGCTTTTACGGAAGCCGTCCGAGAGCAGCTTGTCATTCACGGTCGTCCTCTAGCTGGCTTTAACGAAAAAGAAATCTCCAAGCGAGTGATGAATTCTGTTCGACGGTTGATGGCTCGAAGACTGCTCCAGTTTGTACCATTTCTTGCCAAGATGGACCTTCCAAGGGATGCTTCTGGAAGTTACATGTTAGAGTGGAGTGCAAGCTTCATTGGGACTGTCATAAGCTTGGAAGATGCTAGCGCGTTGATTTATTCGACCGGTGATTGTCTTGCGTTCGTGATCACCGAAAAGGAAAAGAGCATTCTTGGTGGTAACTTGGTGGGACGATTTTTCTGTCGCTGGAAATGCACGCCAGAAGAACTGCGAGAAGAGCTGTATCACATGAAAATCATCAAGGGAAAGACCACGTTCGCACAAGTCGCTCATGTCCATCAGCTGGCTTTGATGAGTGATGGTGTGGCGTCAAAAAAGGATTTGATTCACATCCAAGATGTAACAGAGATTGATAAGTTTTGTCGGAGCACCGATGATGACCGCACTCTCCTCTTGGTCATCTTAGATGAAGGATGAAAACTGATGTGAAGCTAGATGAGACGACACTAATCTCCTCTTGGATAAATGGCATCAGAGGTAACCTTCTAAGAATAGAAAGGTGTGAAATATTTCTTTGATGGTAGAGATCGAGCTTGAAGGGGATTGACTGCACATGATTGAAAATCAGAGTGAAAAACCAAGTGATTTGAGGTTATTCTTCATTGATGAGTTTGATTTTCCCGCTCTGGAACAACTTCAGCTATTATACGGATCAAAGAGTCTTTTTGCCCTTCATGAAGATTTTTTCATCAAAATTTTGCCGAAAAAACCTTTCGTACATGATGTTCTCCTAAAACATTCTCCTTTTACTAATGAAAATGCTCCCCTCATCGATCTCTACAAGTATTCACCGCGTTTATTGGCATGGAAAGAATTGATTAGGAGTGATATTAAAGACCTCATCATGAAAAAACCGCATCTAGCTGGATATCTCAAGAATGTTGATCTTGCTTATCTTTACGTGTTTGAAAGACGAGAGCTTATCAAGATCCACCAACTGTTAAGCAAGAAACTTCTCCTCTTGGACAAGGAAATCATTGCCAAAATAATGAACTCTCTCATTTATACCATTAATCTTCTTCAGATGGAGGGATTCACTTACCATGACTTGTGTGATGATAACCTTCTTTGGGACGTGAGAACTCAACAACCCTTTCTTATTGATCTTGACAGTGCAGTTCCTACTCACTTGCGATATGAAGAGGCACAAAAGTACTTGGAAGGACAGCACACGTATCATCGCGTGTACTTGTACTTGAGAAGAAACAAGGAATACCGTCGACATCTAAAAGATTTGAGATTATTTGGGAGTTGCCTCATTTTTAATTACTTCATCACGTTACTTACAACATCTCTTACCAAGAAGTACAACATGATGAATTATTACGCTCGTGAGTTATCACGAATTCTCGTTCTCAAGACAGCGCCAATGCTGAATGAAATTCAGATTCTTCTTAACAATGCCCGTTATCGTGGTGTGTTGCAACGAAGTCTTGAAATATTGCTTGAAACGATTGAAACAGAGCAGCCAGGGAGGATCAACGCATTACTAGGCTTATTAAGACTTTTATAGGAGAAACGAGGAAAAAACGGGCATGATTGTGAAAGAATCGGTCATGAGGAAAAAGGTCATAAGGAAAAAAGAAGATTGTAAGACCGGGTTGATACTTCCCATCCATCTCTCTTTTTGGATTGTTCATCGTTCAGCTAGAAAATTTTGACTCTTTTGCACATTGTGCACAGAACCCACTTGCCATTGATGCCATGTGAAAGATTTGTCTAATATAGGGGAATGCTTCTGGAACGATGATGTGGATGATTCCCTTAGTGCCATGACGCGGACAGGTACCAGCTACTTGGTATAAGTTATCAAACCCTTCCTCTTCTACAGTACCAAAATAGGCACAAATCACGCCATTGATGTTAGGTATACCGCTAATCAGGCTTGCATTTTCGAAGTAATTGATGAAATGTCCAGCAGTATGCTTTCCATCAGAATAGATGAACACGCGTACGTTGGGGATAGAAAATACCTCGTTCTCAATCACGATATCATGGTGGAGTGGTGCAAAGTCGTCAAAACCATACTGTCTCAAGTCACCCTTCAAGGCTGAATCATAAATTTCTCGTGCCAACTTGAGTGCGGCAGTGATGTTAGTGCCATCACCAACATCTTCGAGCATCTTGAGCTGCTGCTTGTAAATCCATTGCTTCCAATCATAATCCACATCGATCATTGACGCTTTCATGAACTTTAACAACTTTGCATCTCTCGTGAACCCGATGACAGCGACGTAGGCGTTTTCAGGACTTCCTATCGCAGCCATCTTTTTCATTGAGTTTTCAAAGGCTTGAGCTACTAAATCGATTTTCCGTTGGGGCATTTCTTTTTCTGGAAATGCAGGATCACCCATCGAACTACTAAAGTCGAAAACAAGAATTCCCAGACCACATTGACCAGTAGCAAAGCTTGAAGGCATTTCCGGTAATAATAATTCTTTTTCAGAACCAATCAGCAAGGATTCCAAGGGCAGAACTAGTCCGCCACATTTATCACAGAAACCAGAACCCGCATCTTCATAATCGGCTCCACAATCTTGACATTTCCAATTTTTTGCTTCCAACTTATCCACCTACAATCGTTTGTTTTTCTTTCTAGCAGGATAATTCAGCAACAATAGAGAAGATTTTTTCCTTTCACCGTCGAAAACTGCCTAAATTAGTAGATAAACTCATCAAAATTTAAATGAAAAAAATGAGAGAGGTGCCAGATAAAGACACCAGAATACCGAATTTAGTTCTTCTTTGGAATTAGCTAATGGCTTCCTTGGCACATTGAGCACAGAAACCACTAGCCGCGGACGCCATGCGGAAAAGCTGTCTTACGAGAGGATAAGCCTCTGGCGTGGTAATGTGGATGATTCCGCGGACTTCGTGTCGTGGACACGTACCAGATAATTCAAGTAAGGTCTTGTAACCTGGCATTTCAGAAGGACCGAAGTAGGCACAGATAAGACCATTGATATTTGATTTACCACCAATCAAAGAAGTGCCGTCAAAGGGATTGTAAAAAGTTCCGTGGTTATGATCACCGTCTGAGTAAAGGAAGACTCGCACGTTGGGAACGCTCACGACGTTATCTTCAATGGTAATATCGTGCAACAGTGGTGCAAAATTGTCGATTCCATATTCAGAGAGATCACAGGCTAGAGCGGCATCATAGAGTTCTTTTGCCTTGTCGAGAGCTCCACTAATATCGGTGGCACCCTTGAATCTTTCAAAATGATCGTAAATCCATTGTCTCCAGTCCTTATTGGGATCGACTTGAGCCGCATTGAATATGCCTAGCAATTCAGCATAATTGTCAAATCCAATCACGGCCACGTAAGCCTTTTCAGCAAAAGTAATGTTAACGAGATTTTGCATGGCGGCATGGAAAGCATTAGCCACTAGATCTATTTTTCGTTGCGGCATTTCAGGATCTGAAAATGCGGGTTCGACCATTGACTCGCTAAAATCCAGTACTAAAACACCAAGACCACAGTCACCGTCCATTCGAGCCACAGGTGGTCCTGTTAGATCTTCAATGATGACTTTTTCTTCCTTGATGATGAGACCGCCGCAATTGTTACAAAATCCATCGCGTGGATTACCATATGTCTTTCCGCAATCTTGACATCTCCAGCTTGCCATTTTCTTTCACCTTCTTCTTTTTTTCTCCCATTCATATCGTTCTTATGACGGAAGTAAAAAGCCTAGTCCGAATTCTTCAAGTACCGAGTGTCCATATACCAGTTTTCCACCAGCGCCGCCTATCAGCACAGCAAGTACCGCACAGATTGCCAATGTGAGCAAGTACAATGCAGGAGGTACCCTGTAGGTCACGGGATATGGATTTGGTGGCACACCACCTCTTTCTGTTCCAAAGATGGACTTCTTGTGGACGATACCTACGTACAGCTTGAGCATAATGGGAACCAATAGAATGAAGAATAGATATATACTCAACTGAACTTTAAATGCAAGATACTTGTTATTTACCGCGGCATCAATGCCATTTGAGGCATAAATTCCTGAAAGTCCAGCAATGATTAGGCCGCCCTCGCCCATAACGGCACCAACCCAACTCGTAAATTCAAAGCGATCGATGAATCGCCAAGCACGTTCAATATTTTCCTTGGACAAAAATTTCTTTTTCTTTTTTCCTTCATAATACTTGGCGATATCTAGGAAGATACCAATTAACAAGGCGATGACACCAGACCCGAAGGCCACTAAAATGCCAGCCAGTGGAAAGTGTATGACGGCGGGATGTATATTCTGAAGCAAATCTACCATCTTAATTCAACCTCCTCTTCACGAATCACTCGTTTATTCAACTTGCAAGTTTTTGCATCTTTCTCTTTTCTTCTTTTTCCTTCATGGTACACTACTACACGTGCAAGAAAGCATTCCTATTTTTTCTAGTCCTTCTCACTGACGACGACTACTTGAACCAGTGCTGCTGTCGCTATCAATCACGCGTGGTTTTTCAACTACCCGTGGGTATTCACGTAGCTTGCGCTTGATGACAATTTCTTGTAGTTCTCTCTTGACAAAGATGGCAACCGTGGGGAAGTATACCAAGGCATAAAGACCAATCCCAATCAGAAAACCGACTACAGAGTGAAAGAGCAAGAAAGATCCTCCGTTTACTTGAGAGGTCTCTTGTTGTGGTTGGCTAACGACAACACCAGATTTTAATGAGAGCGTATGATAACCACGTTCAGCATGGTATTCTTCTTCATTATCACCGCCGGTATCTGGACCGATTCCCCACATTATGTCAAGGGTATCCGCATCTTCTGGAATGGCCTTGTCGTATTGATCAGTAGTATTGAGAAGCCTAACGAATTCGATGGTCGTATAACCACCCGCCTCTGTTCCACTCCATGCAATGATGTCAAAAGTACCACCTAGGGTTGTATCTTCTGCGTGAGTAGTTCCAGAATCACCGTATGAATCAACGATGAAACTTTCGTTATTACCACTAACCCAGCCAAGAATGATATCAGCTCCTTGCATTCCACTTTCAGGTTCAATTCCTATCGAAACCCAGCCCGTCGTTTTTCCTACCATACCAAAATAAATTACGGGTCCAATGATGGAAACGTAAACTTGCATCAAATCTGAAATGTTATTGGCTACGGCATATTCCCCAGGAGTAATTACTCCATCAAGTTTTGGTGGCATTGTTATTGCTTGTTGATTCCCCTGATTATCTTGTGCTGTAGTTACAATGGCACCATAATTTAAGAAGACCACGGTATTTATGGTCAAGATGGCTAGTAATGCCAGAAATTTTCCACGAGAGAATCTATTTTTCGATATCCAATTGGTTCTGGATCTTTGCAGAATTCTTTCCATATTGTTCACCTACCTTTACACTTGCGTGTGCTTCAAGGCCAACCTCTGTGCAACTCGAACATGTTTTTTTACCATCAAACAAACCATCAAACAATTGGGTAAGAAATGGTTAGTACTTGCTATTGTTTTCAGTATTTATCTACTACTTTGATGTGTTTTTTCTTAGCAATTAATTTTTACGTCTATTTACTTAATTATTTACGTCTATTTACGTCTAATCATCTTATTTGGAAAGAGTCATTGAAATCTTTTAATTTAGTGTTCTTTAGCTGAATTTGTTTTTTGAGTTATTGAATCGGCGTTTAATTTAATCTCTGAATCATATCATTTTTGGGTTGCTAGTTGCAAGTTTTTTGTCATTCATGGGTTTCTATTAGTTCTGATCGCGTGCACTTGGTAACATCTCTGTATCATAATGTTGCTTTGCCATGTAAGCAGTGTCTCATTGGTTTCTGACCTACTCATCGCACGTACATTTGTATTTTTATTGATGATGGTTTTTTTTGGACGTTCTCTATTTAGGCGTTCTTGGATCTTTCAGAATCAATGAATTAACTGAACCTAACTCCCTAACTCAAGGAGATGATATGCCATTTGGAACGTCATGATGACGGTTAATTATTTGTCCCCTCTTTCACTGGAATGAATCTTCTTTTCCGATGTTCTTTGACTGCGAAAATACCTAGAGAGATTACTAGGATAAATATTGGCATTGCCATGGTGCTTGTCTTGGAGTCATTCACTTTTTCAGCCGTGATGTCAATGGTTGAAGGTTCTAAAGTTACGTGCAGCTTCCATTCGAACTGCTGAGTTGCATTTCCCACTTCTACATCCCAAAATACGACTATCTTTAGTTCATTCACGATGCTCTTGCTAAAAATCGTATCTAAGAAGAATTCGAAATCTAATCGTAATGACCACTTGGTAATGTTATCTGACAAAGTTCCATTATTTTCGATTCTCATCGTATGATTCATGATGTAAATTCCTTGTTCCTTTTCATAAGTATATGAGAGTGAATACGGTGGCATACTTCCAACGCCCGGTGGTGGATTAGTCCCTTGTGATTGGTTATCTGGGGGCGGGTTTGCTGCCATGATTGCTTCATAGTATGAGCTATTTGTCGTCACGAATACTGGTAATCCATCTTGGGCTGCTTGAATTCGCGGATTGATGGCACTGAACTTGTATAACTGTGGTGCCCTAGTCATTACATCAAATATGTAAAGAATTGAAAACAAACCGAAATGATATGAATCTAACCATCCATTTACATATGAGAAGGTTTCTGTCGTCTTGTTATTAGAAGTGATAGCCGTTTCACTCTGATTTACGATCGTATTAAGTCCCCAAATGCCTTGATCATCACTGATATTTTGGACATTCAAGACCTTTATTAGAACTTTATCGGTTGAAGTACTAAGGTAAGTATCATTCAAGTAGGTCGTGTCATTTACAGAGGCAAGAATGTGGTCCTCGAGTACTTTGTACATGAAGGTGTCTCCAGGTTTTATGGTCACAGGAAAAGTGGTAGATGTGCCTGTACTAATAGAAGTTGCCAAAAAAATAATCAGCACCATGAATGTCCACAAGCTTGATCTTGAACGTTCCTGAAAGATTCTTTCACGTAAAACATTGAATGGATTCCTGAGAAACATTTTTCAATCCCTTTCCAATTTATATACTTTCCAATTTATATATGAAATAGTATCACCTCATGATCATTAACATCATCACATTACCCGAGTCAAAAAAACTTTCTACTTCCTTCCTTCCTCGTTTCTTTGTTACATGTAGTTAATTTAGATTTAGAGAAAGAAAGAGTAAAAAAGGTAAAGGAAGTTCTGCTGTCTGTCACTTTAATCGTTGTGGCTTTTCAACTTCCTTTAATTCACTAACAAGTCATATGGTTTTTTGAGAGGTTACAAAATGAAATCACGATTCTCATTCTTGCATTCTTCTCACGATGACGATGGCAAATGGTGCGAGAAGAGCGCTAAGGAAGATCAAGGCGAGAGTAAGTGTGGCAAAGAATTCAGGTGCTAACACGTCTGTCTCTGGTGATTCTGGAGTCGGGGTTTCATCGTCAGAAGTGCCAGCCGCGGTGGTGTCATTCTCACCGCCTGCTGCAGTGGTCGTAGTTGAATCTGTTGGGTTTGAAGCTGTGGTAGTGGTGGTAGTTGAACCTCCACCGCCGTTACCTCCTCCTGAACCACTGGTGGGTGTAGCACTGACGATGTTTGATGCGTCACTGATTCCCATGACGTTCTCTGCTACTACGTAGTAATAATAGGTTTGATCATTTTGCACGGTAGTATCATTGTATTCAGTAGTGAGTGTGGTGACGTTTGCAATGTTATCATAGGGGCCATTTTGTGCGTCTGCTCTGTAAATTCGGTACTGGATGATTGAGGAACCCCCGTCAGTTATTGGGGATTGCCAAGTCAAGTGTACGAATCCGTCTCCAAAATTACTTATCGTGAGGTTCCGAGGAGCCGTGGGAACAGTCATTGGTGTTGCATTTACCTCATTCGAATAACCACTTTCACCTTCTTGATTTACTGCAGTAACGACATAGTAGTATGTTTGACCATTTGTCAAGTTGGCATCAGTAAATGTAGTCGTGGAACTGTTACCAGCGAACGTGTATGGGCCACCTGTTTGGTCTGCACGATAGATTCGGTATTCCGTAATCTGGTAGCCGCCATCACTGGCAGGAGTTTCCCATGTTAAGATGACGGTCTGATTACCCACGCTGCTTACTTGCACGTTTGCTGGGGGTTCTGGCTTGGTTCCTGGTTTATCGGAAACTTCCTGTGAGTAAGATCCTTCACCGTCATTGTTCACCGCAGTGATGACATAATAATACATCTGGCCATTCGTTAATCCTGTATCGTTATAGGCCAATGGGTTCGTGTTGGCTGGGATGGTGGTGATTTGAGTATATCCAGTTCCGCTTTGAGTTGAACGATAAACAACGTAATGTTGAATGGCCGAACCACCTTGGTCAGCTGGAGGATCCCAAGTGATGTAGATCCATCCATTACCGTGCTGCGTGGCTACATTCTGAGGAGCACTGGGAACAGCCGCTGCGGTTACCTTTACTTCATTGGATGCGGGACCAATTCCGTGTGCATTTTCGGCTTTCACAACATAATAGTATGTACTTCCACTCGTTACCGATGTATCATTGTATTCGGTGGTCGAAGCACCGACCACACCAACTTCCGTGTAGGGGCCACCGCTCGTGGTGGATCGATAAACACGATATTGCGTGATGGCTGAACCACCGTCATTGGCTGGTGGCTGCCACGTGAGGTAAATCCACCCAAGACCGCCTTGTCCAGTAAGAGATTGCGGTGCACTGGGGGGACCATAGGGTGTTGCGGAAGCTTCATTTGATTGAGCCCCCTCACCAACGGAGTTCACGGCACTGACTACGTAATAGTACGTGGTGCCGTTTTGTACGTTCGTGTCGGTGTACGTGGTGGTGGTGCCGTCGGTGGTATTAGCAATGTTCGTATAAGGACCTCCTTGTGTTGTCGATCGGTAAATTCTGTAATGCGTAATGGGATCCCCTCCATCATTGGCAGGAGCCTGCCATGATAGGGTGACCTGTCCAGCACCCGCCGTGGCACTCAAGGATTGTGGTGCATCGGGAACGGTTGCAAGATTGACCGTTGCACTAACTTCCGTGCTATT
>JAJRXH010000514.1 GCA_024276395.1 archaeon | reverse complement strand
AGCCCGATGTTTCTGTCACGAGCGGGTTCAAGGTCGTGTCATCACGTTAATCGCTTCGTGAGGACCTCTCCCCGTGATGCGAGGATAAAACACGAGGTCTCGTGGGATTACCCGTGGTCACGGGTGGTTTTCTTTCTTTTTCTATTGTTCACTCGTGGTGAGCCTGGGGTTGTCATTTTTTGGTATTTTCAGAGTTTAATTATCACTTTTTTTGAGATGATACGGTGTAGCTGTCGTGTTAATAGTTTTTTTCGATTTTTTACCAACGAATGGTAGGTGAGAGGATGAATAATAAATGTTAGCATTTATTATATAGACCATGCTCCTTTAAGTATTTTGACTTATTGGATGGCAAGTAACGGGATAGCATTATGGGTTGGCCACGGAATAGTTTTTTTCTTGTAACATCGTTAAAAGTGTGTGTAGAAGAGTCTTGTCATAGCTTGGAACACTTTTTATCTTTAATAGAACTTGAGCGAGCTGAATGCATTTTGAAAATAGGTTCATATTTTCTCTTGTGATGCTATCAGCTAAATGATGTAATTTTTCAGGTTCTTTTTCTTGTTGTAAGAGATTGATGAATTGGATTAATAATAAGAGTGGAGAGTTTTCAAACATTCGTTGGTGTTGTTGTTTCATTTCATTTCCGACATGGCCATGTAACGGTAATATTCTGATACTTGAAAGGTTTTTTTCGAGAAGACCCAATGCTACTAAATGGGAAAGATCCATCTGGAAGGCTTTAGCAAGTTTATTCGCTGAATCATAGTCCAAAACATCGTTGTCATGTATCATTTTCCAAGTTAGGTAAAATGCAGTGATCTCGTCGTCTTTTTTCATGAAAGTCTTCCCAGTAGCTTTTTCTAGAATGAATTGAAAGCAAAAATTGCTAGTCAAATCGAGAATTGATTCAGTTGTTACCGTTTCACCACTTAATTTCTTGACGCTCTGATATTGGCTAGCCACTGACATTGCAGGTCCAATGGAACTGATGAAAAAATCAATTCCTCTAATCCCCTGGTTCCAGAAAAAGTTCATTTTATTCATTAGATATTGCTGTAATTCTTTCTTAAATTCTGGGAGATAAATGCTGTCTTTAGGTGATTTCCTCTTACGACATGCAATTAGGATAGTTGACCCGACAGCCGCACTTTTCATTGCCCTCATGCGCGTTGTCATTTCCATCCGGATGGGCCAGGTTGCTGTTATTTGGAATCCAGCATCGATTAAACTTTTTAATAGACTCATCCAAGCTTCTGTTTCCTTGTGAGTGAACATCACGATGCAAATTCCGTCATCCCTAAGGATTCTATGAGCCTCCTTGAAGGCCCTCGTGAGTGATGTGGTGTAAAATACTTTCGATAATTCCTTGCTTCCGTGCCTGTCTGGTGAGTGAATGATTTCTTCGCTTTTTGGACTTAGTGGCCATCTTAATACTTCTGGAAACAGGTGTCCGATTGTTCTTTTGAACCACACGTAAAAGAAATCTGATAAATCAGAATAGGAGATGTTATCAAAAAAGGGAGGGTCCGTGACCACGATGTCAAAGTGTTGGTCGGGAAAGGGAAGTGGAGTTGACGATCCGCGTAAAAGATTGGCTGGTTTGCATTCAATGGTTGTCAAGTGTTCTAATACAAGCTTGATTGCTCTTCCAAAGCTCCACCAGCTAGAAGCTTGTTCATTTAAGGGATTAATCTCGGCATAATCCCATTTCATTGAAAGTACCGGTCTCGTGAAAAGATGTCCAATGTTTTCAGATCGATTATGCCACGTGCAAAGGATGTTATTATAGTCGGCAATTCTATTGAGCGTGAAGGCTAAGTAGAGTGATATGGCTTTCTTCATTTCAGAGTCATATTCAAGGTGTTCCATTTCAGCTTGTGCCTCATTGATGAGTTTCGTGAGAGTCATCAAGCTAAATAATTGTCGTGAATTGAAGAACTTATCCCAGGTCGTAAGGCCGTAATTGGCTGTTGAGCATCCTAAAGCACCTTGAGGCGGAGCAGGTTCCTGAGGAACTAAAGGCAGTCCATTTTGGAGAAGCACATCCCTCATCTGTTTCAACTTTTCACTGACAAGTTGAAAGCCAAGAAGCGCATCTTTCGCTGGTATTTCATATTTTTTTTTCCCATTTTGATTGAAGACGACGACCAGCAATCGTTGTCCAGTTCTCCGCTCCTTGAATAGGGTTTTGATGAGTTTTTTGTCAATGACCGAATTACATTTCCAACATCGAGCCTTCCCGGCTTTTATCAGTCCTTCTTTGGGATCAAAATCTATTTCTTCGTCCTTCACGATCTTAAACTGTAAAATATTGTCGGACTCAGAAAAGAGTGGTTTGAGAGCAATTTTCTTTTTCTTTTTGTTGGCTAGCCAGAATTGCTTGATGAGGGGAATTTCGGCTTGACACTTTTTATTTGGGCATTGAATGGTTTTTGCCCAAATGAAAGCATGTGGCATCATCATCTTGCCAGGTATTTGATATGCAAATTTTAATTCTGATTCAGCTTTTTTTCCAATCCAATTAATCCAATATTCGAATTCTTTGATTAATTTCTTACCGAAGATGTGAGGATATACTAAAATTCCTTTTTGGATTAGGTATGCCACGGGATTAATGTCCACGGCCCAAGTTTCGCATCCTAGACGAATTCCTTCAAGAGGTATGGCTCCACCTCCAGCAAAGATGTCAATCAGACGGATGGGTTCATTGCCATGAAATTTTTTGAGAAAATTTCTTATTTCGTTGACTTTTGCTGGGTCTTCCATGAAATCCCACGTGTATGCTTTTTTTAGTAACATGGCCATCTTAGATACGTGTTTTTCATCCATCACCGATCTAGGTATTAAACCTCCCAGAATTGCAGCTCTCGCAGAAATGGTAGGTCGTCGAGCCCAATAGATGTGCATGGTGGAGATGTTTTTAGGTTTTCTTGCCTTTTCCCTTCTTGATTCGGACCCTATTGAGTCTAAGGGCATGAAAGATTCAATTAAAGTTTTCTCATCCATCTTGTTGCTCCCAATAACAAACAAGCTCATGTTTTTAAAGAATGATGTGCTTCGGTATCATGGGGGTTATGACATGAGTAACATTCTTGTTGAATTGGTCATTATCATCGTGCAGTTTTTTCTAACTCTTTTCGTGTTGGGTGCAGCTGCATTGATGGTTTTGGGTTTACTCATCTTGGCGTATCTAGTAGGTACTAATTCACGATGGGATTAGGTCTATTTATCGTGATGCATCCCCTTCTTTTCTCATGTTTCATGTCATCTTCCTATAGTTCCTTACCAATGCGTTTTTGAAGTAACGCAAAGGTAAAAAACTAGTGAGAGTAGGCTGTTCTTCGATGAAAAATGATCGTGATTCTTGATTTTGGTTCACAATTTTGCCATCTCATTCTTAAGCAGCTTCGATATTTACAGTATTCAGCTCGAATCTTTCCTCATGACATTTCTGTTAATGAGTTAAGTTCTTTCAACATCGATGGGATTATCTTCTCTGGTGGACCAAAGAGCATTTTTGAAGAAGAGGCTCCACATCCAGATCCTCGTATTTATGATTTGAACGTTCCTATTCTTGGAATCTGTTATGGTAGCAATCTGATTGCGGAATATTATGGTGGAACTGTGAAAAGAGTGGGCAAGGCTGAGTATGGAATCGAAATGGTTGATGTGTTAGATCGACATCATCCATTGACTGAAGGATTAATGGAGAAAGAACAAGTTCTCATGTCTCATGGGGATTCGATCGAGGCTCTTCCTCCATCCGCTAAAATACTCGGCAGAACAAAAAAAGTTATTGCGATTTTTGCATTGGATGATAGAAAAGCATATGGTGTTCAATTTCATCCAGAGGTTCATCATACTCCTAATGGAAAAATCATCTTGGAGAATTTTGCTCGTATTTGTGAAGCGGAAAAAAAGAAAGACATGCAAGATTTCATCACGGATCAAGTATGGCGGATACGCAATACGGTAGGTCCAAATGAACACGTTTTGATGGCGGTATCTGGTGGGATTGATTCAACAGTAGCTGCAATGATCATAGAAGAGGCCATTGGGGATCGATTGCATTGCGTGTTCGTGGATAATGGGCTAATGAGAAAGAATGAAGTTCCTCAAGTTCGCAAGAATTACGAGAAATTTTTTACTAACTTTTACGTGGTTGATGCATCTGAGAAATTCTTATCAGCTTTAAGGGGCGTGACGGATCCTCAACAGAAACGACGAATTATTGGCAAGATGTTTTATGAGGTGTTCCATGAATTCAAGGAGAAATTGAGTCAACAAGGTATAAACTTGCGATATTTGGGGCAGGGAACCATTTATCCAGATCGAATCGAAAGTGCTGCACCATCAAAAACGGCGAGTCACATCAAGCAACACCATAATCTTGTTCCCTTGCCAGAATACTTGAAGTTGGAGCTTATTGAACCATTGAAAGATTTGTTCAAGTTTGAAGTGAGAGAAATTGGAAGAAAACTAGGATTAGATGATTACTTTCTTCAGCGACATCCCTTTCCAGGTCCTGGTCTGGCCGTCCGCTGCCTTGGTGAGATTACCAGGGAACGTCTAGATGCATTACGAGAAGCAGATGCAATATTTGAGGAAATAATTAGAAAGTATGGGATTTATGAGGATGCATGGCAAGCTTTTGCAGTATTACTTCCAGTAAAGACAGTAGGAGTGCAGGGTGATGAACGCACTTATCGTGAGGTCATTGCCTTAAGAGTAGTCGAGTCTAAAGATGCCATGACCGCAACTGTTCCTTCATTACCGTGGCAGTTATTATATGAGGCGGCTCGAAGAATCGTGGATGAAATCCCTTTAGTTAATAGAGTAGTATTAGATGTGACTAGCAAGCCGCCTGCTACCATTGAATGGGAGTGAGGTAATGATGAAACGCTTGTTGGAAGGAATTAAGGTTCTAGATCTTACTCGTTTGCTCCCTGGTCCATTTTGCACGATGATTCTTGCTGACCTGGGTGCAGAAGTTATCAAGGTTGAAATGCCAAATCAAGGTGATCTAACCCGTTATATTCCCCCTTACGTTAAAGGAATGGGATCTGTATTTTTTAGTATAAATCGTAACAAGAAATCAATGACTCTCGATCTAAAAAAATCAGAAGGGCGAAAGATCTTACATCAATTAGTAGAACAAGTGGATGTTGTTGTTGAGAGCTTTAGACCAGAATCAGCAAGAAGACTCGGGTTATCTTATGATCAGTTACGACAGATCAATCCATCACTAATCCACATTTCTATCACGGGATTCGGGCAGGAGAGCCCCTATCGGGATCGGCCTGGTCATGATTTAAATTATCTAGGGTATGCTGGACTTTTATTTCTCAATCCAAGGTCAGTTCCCTTGCTTCAAATAGCGGATGTAGGCGGCGGAAGCTTGTGGGGAGCTATTGGCATTCTTGCTGCATTATGGAAAAGATCACGAGACCCACAAAAGAAAGGCATGTACATAGATTTGTCATTGGTTGATGGAGCCTTTAGTTGGTGGTCATCAATTAGTGGAGTCCTTCATTGGTTAAATGAGGGTTTCCAAGATTTAGAATTCCCCTTGGCTGGTGAAAATCATTGGTATCGTAATTATGAGACGAAGGACGGAAAATATATCACTTTTGCTTGCTTAGAACCATGGTTTTGGGAAAAATTTTGTTTATCAGTAGAGAAACATGAGTGGCTAGACAAGCAGCACGTTGATGGTGAAGAACGAAAAAAAATGCACGAAGAAATGGAAAAATTATTTAGAACAAAGACTCGTGACGAATGGGTAGAAATGCTGGCTGAGTTCACGTGTGTTGGTCCAGTATTAGCCTTGGAAGAGGCAGTCAATGATTCTCACGTGCAATCACGTGGCTTGGTTGACCAGTTAGGAGAAGGTGGTGATCATTTAAGAATAATTCGGATTCCCTTGCTGATTAAAGATGTTGTGGATGAAAGAGATTCTTTACCACCAGAACTCGGAGAGCATACCGAGGAAATTCTAAGACAACTTGGATATGAAATAGAACAAATTCAGAATCTGAAAAAGAAAGGAATTATTTAGCAAAGGGAATCTCTTTATTTCAACTGGCAAACAGAATTGAACTCATTTATTGAACTTATTTTGTTTATTCAGACCTATTTAGTAGATTATATTTTTTGTTTATTCAGACCTATTTAGTAGATTATATTTTTTGTTTATTCAGACCTATTTAGTAGATTATATTTTTTGTTTATTCAGACCTATTTAGTAGATTATATTTTT
>JAJRXH010000513.1 GCA_024276395.1 archaeon | reverse complement strand
TTTCATCTTGTTCATTCGAGTGGAACTCTCACCGAAAGAAATACCACGAACACTCCTTACCGGCTTTTCTCAAGGAGATCTTCATCATGATAACACCTCAAAGTTTATGTTAAAAAAACATGCTATTATTGAACGTGGTGTAGGAGGAAGGAGATGTGTTGGATAAGAACGCAGTTCGAACACTCATGTGGAAAAGAATGAGAGAATCCGGTGTCGGTTTATTACCTTATCCAATTGAAGGGCAAATTCCTAACTTTAAAGGTGATCAGGAAGCTGCTAAAAGATTATTTGATGAAAAAATATGGAATGCTGCAACTACCATCAAAATTAATCCAGATTCACCACAAAGATGGATCCGACAACGCGACCTAGAAGAAGGGAAAACATTGTACATGGCAGTACCACGGCTTTCCAAGCGAAAATGCTTCATTCGTGCCAAAACATCACCAGCTGATGCTCGCAAGGCATCAAGCTTCAAAGGTGCCTTCAAGTATGGCTTTCCAGTACATCCATTAGAGTACATCCATTAGAGATGAAACACATTGACCTCATAATTACGAGTTCTGTTGCCGTGAATCATCTTGGTGAACGAATTAGAAAAGATGACGGCTATTCTGATCTAGAAGTGGCAATAGTTTTCGAATTTGGACTAATTGACTCTCAAATCCCGATTACCACGACAATTCATGATATCCATACCTTTCATAAAACCTTCGTGCAATTACCTCACGACATTACCATTAACCATATCTTCACGCCAGCCAAGCATTTCAAGACCACACCATCACGAAAGCAACAACCCGAGAGTTATTCACTTCACCTTGGAGCATTTAAAGGAAGAATAGGTTTATAAAAACATCTTTTAAATGACGGAGAGAACTGAATAACTCTCCAGCAACTCATCCACATTGATTTTAACATTCTCAATGAAGAGCAACTCAGGAAAATCCCCATTTTAAGAGAACTGAAAACGAAGGGTTTTTAAGGGCAAGATATTCCATTCTTAATTGAACTATATAGGTGGAGTGAGCACGGTGAACGCAGAAGAATATCAGCGGTTCATTCAAGAATACAGAAAAAAAAGAGAGCAATTCATCAACAAAATCAGAAAGGAGCAAGGACTCAAGCCACTAAGCTTCAACTATTTCCCAATTTCAGAAGAATGGCGAGTTTCTTGTGAAATTACTCTGAGAAAAAAAACCAAGGAGGGATTCACTGATTACAAAGATCGATACGAACGAATCGGAAAGGTCAAGTTCACGCTGAAAGGAAGGGAACAACCGTCGATAATTCTCTATCGACTTGAAGGAACTGAAAAACTCTTCCTATTCGTACGCGATCTCACATCTGGTGACACGACCTATAGCCCTGGACGAATCGTACCCATCTTTCTGGAGAATGGAAGCCACTTTATCGATTTCAACTTGGCCTGTAATCCTCTTTGCGCATACGTTGCTGGTGCCGCCTGCCCATTAGCTAGTGATAGTATCTTCCATTCCATTGAAGCTGGTGAAAAAGCACCCACAGAAAAAATCTCTTATGAATGAAGAAGAACGAACTCACCACAACAGACATTCACTTGACTGCCTGGAAAAAAGGAAGCAATTGGAAGGCAAGGCATGCTTTCGCATGCACGTGTCATTCATTTAGGTATCCTTTCATCGACGCATTTAGGTCAAGTGCCAGTTATAGCTTGATCCAAAGGACTGCATCAAAAGGAAAAAGCCTAAGCCTATTTTTTGTGTCACTTATTATCCTCTCCCATTTAATTTTAATTCAATAGATCTTTCCAAAACTCTCATTTTTATTAGTCAGACTAAGTTCGGCTTTGAGTTGCCTTGCGGTACAGCC
>JAJRXH010000512.1 GCA_024276395.1 archaeon | reverse complement strand
TCACGTTGTTTTTCGAGTTCTTTTAATTCGCGATCCAGTAATTCTCTCTGCACTTCTAGTTCTTGCGCTTTACCTTGTAACTCATCGATTTCACGAGTGATTTGCTGGAGTCGATCTTGTAGTTCTGTCTTTTTTCCTTGTAATTCCGTGATTTTTTGTTCTCGTTCAAATAATAACTTTTGGACATCATTCGTTGCGAGAAACGTTCGATTTTCTTGTAATTCGCCGATCTCTTTTCTTAATTGCTCTAATTCATCTTGAAGACGCTGAACTTCTTCAAGTTGTTGCAGGTAATTTGGAGATGATGGTTCTGAACGTGCAAGCACGCTTTTGTCGTGGTAGAGCTTGCGAATGCGTTCACTTATTTCTTGTTTCTTGCTTCGATATTCAGAAAGTTTTAGATCTTCCTCGTCCATGATATCAAGTCCAAGGATTAATTGATGGTTCCACAATCCAGCAATCAAGACATCGCCGTTGGGAGTCACGCGAGTGTAAGTCTTGTCGATGACAACCCAACAATTCATTTCTTGAGCTATCTGTCTCGCAATAGATAGTGATACGTGTCGACAAATTATCGTAGGTGGAAGGACTTGTTTCAACAAGAATAAGATCTCGTCATCGCAAGATCGTTCATCTTTCAGTAGATCAAGAAGTGTTCCATGAATATATTTTTCATATTTTTTCCACAGCAAGCTCATTTCTTGATTTTTCTGTCCATTTCCTTCTTTTTCTTTTCTTGAATTGCCATCCTCATCAGAAGGAAGCATTTGTGCGATGAGGAAACGGACCACGTGGTTAAATGCAGAAATTCTTTCTGAAAATTGATCGCGGATGTTTTTATCGGTCCATAAATCCGCAGCACGCTGAAGGTTGTCTTCATCTGGAAAGAAAAAATATTCCAGCGCCTCACCGCTGGCAGCTTGAATTAACCTTGTTGACTGAGGTGTTGTTTTTCTTAATTCAGAAAAGAGGGGGCCACGGAAGTTCACGTTAAATTCTTTCAGCGTCTTCTTCACACCAAGAAGTTCTTTCACGCGGGTGATTCCAGAAAATATGGGAGAACGAGACCGGCGTTTTCCTCGTGATTGTGATTCAATTTTTCGTTCTAAATCCTCTAGTTCACGTTGATAATGCCGAATTTTAACATCTAAAGCTTCGATTTGCTCCTGAATGCGAACTTGATGTTCCTTCTTCAATCTTTCTAGTTCTTTTTGGGCAGTCTGTAGCGCTGCGGTACGAAATCTAACCAAGTCTTGCTTTTTGGTAATTTCTTTATTGATGGCTTCTAGATCTTCCTTGGTATCTCCGCTCGTTTTATCTAGGATTTCTTCAACCTTTGTTCGGTTTTCTTCAATGCTTATGGATAATTTATTGATGGTTTCTTCAATTCGAGTAATTTCTAGTCGGATTGAATTTTCTTCCCTACCCAATTCTTTTTCTCGTTCACGTAGTTCTCCTAATTCTGCGAGAAGACCGTCTTTTTCTTCTTTTTTACTGTCGATGACCTCACGGATTTGTTGTATTTCTTCGTCACATGCGCTCATCTCGGCCTCGACATTTCGCATCTCAAGGACATGCTGTTTATGATTTCCTTGATATCGTTCAATTTCTGCCTGAATCAAGAGTCGTTCTCGTTCAAGAGAGGCTAACTTGGCGAGTTTTTTCATTTTTTGCAAGTCCTTCAGTTCTTGCTCGATTTCAAGTTGTCGCTCGTATTCTTCCTAGAGAACTTGAAGTGCACGTAATTCTTGTTCTGCCATTTTTAGGGCTGCGAGACGTGGTTGTCTATTTTGACGTGCTTCTTGAACGCGACGGTAAGCCTCTTCATAAATTTGATGAGCCCTTTTTAGACCAGTGGCTTCGATGAGTGCCCGAAATTTTTCTACATCAGAATCACGCGAAAACTTGTCAATGGAACCTTGTTCCGTAAAAGAAAGATAGGCTGTGGGATTTATACCTGCAGAATGTAAGATTTCATCGATGGTTGAACGATCTACTCTCTTTCCGTTGACGTGATATGTTTGTCCAGCCTTGGTAATGCGCATCCGCAGGACGATCTGATTATTCGCATCGAGAATAGCTTGTACAGCCGGGTCATTTACTGACAAGAGCCGTCTTTGATTCTCTTGATCGATTATCGGATTTTTTAAGGACAAGAAGATGTTACACTCCTTTGCGTGGGGGCCAATGACGTCACTATATTTTCTCCGGATAAGTCGTTCGGATTTTTGTCCCATTAGCATCATCAAGGCATCTATAATGAGAGATTTACCGATTCCATTTTCTCCATAAATGAGCGTGATGTCCTTTCCAAATGGGATTTCTAGGTCCTCATGAATTATGAAGTTTTTTAGGTGGATTTTTTCTATCAAGCACACCATTCAGCGCTCCTTTCTCACGATCAAATTTCTTGTAGCAATTTAACGAATGATAACTGGTTATCAATCAAGTAATATGGGAGTTGAGATCCTCCATCTTCTTTTTCTCCGGTCATCATTTAAAAGTGTTCTCGGTTTGCCTCTTCAAGAAATATCAATGTAAGTAGTTCAATTCTTAGGAAGGGTGATGGATCTCAGTATCATCCTCTCGAGAGTTATTCAGTTATCCCGTGGTGTAACGGAATGTAATCTCGAGGAGCTGCTGGTGAACGACCACCGTCAGGCCCGCACGAAAGATCAGCTCTGACACTCGTCGTGTCACCTGTTTCAGCTGTCGTGTCACCCACTGTGGGCAGTCTGAATCATCTTCCAGGTGTTCACCAGGGCGGGCCACCATCACGATGCCGAGGCCCGCGACGAGTGCGAAGCAAGGGATGCAAGTACGAGTGCGTGCTTTCTACGGGAGTCGTCGTCACGTGCTTGTCACGAAACAGGTACCACCACGCCTCGTGAAGGAGGGCCTTGATCCGTTCGAGGGCCAGTTCCTGCACCGCCGCGGGTGGGAGAATGGTCAGGCAGCCCTCGCCACGGACCTCAGGAGGGGCATTAGCTCCTTTCTGGATGAAGACGAAGGGAGCCCCGTGGTGAAAACCTGGGGGAGCAAGGCGTTCTTCCAGGCGTGTTCCCAGGCTCTTAGTTTCGGTGCCACT
>JAJRXH010000511.1 GCA_024276395.1 archaeon | reverse complement strand
ATTTTCGGTAGGATCACCAATAAGTGCTTTAATTTCATTGTTTTCAACGGTGACTTGACTGTTGTTGCAAATGATTGAGATTTCAATGATTTTCTTGAGAAGTGGATACTTGTTAAGGTTATGGACTTTTTCATTTCCAATTCTAATTTCACCGCTAGGTGTGGTCCCCTTTCCGGTAATTTCGAATTTCTGGAGAGTTGATACACCACAGACGACTTCGCGGACGGTCATCGTGTTTTCTGTGATGGTACCAGTCTTATCACTGCAGATGACATCGGTGCTACCAAGCGTTTCAACTGCAGGAAGACTTCTGACTATTGCCTTCTGGCTAGCCATTCTCTGAACTCCGATTGCTAAAGCAGTGGTAACAACAGCGGGAAGTCCTTCAGGTATGGCAGCGACTGCAAGACCTACCGCGGCAATGAAAAGCTCTTTCGGGTCTTCGTTGACAAACATCAGACCTAAGCCAAAGATCATTGCACAAGCCGCTAAGATTACAACACCGAGTCTTTTTCCTAGTTGATCTAGACGCTGCTGTAGGGGTGTTTCTTCTCTTTCTGCTTCTTGCAAAGCGGCAGCAATTCTCCCAAAAGAGCTATTTAATCCAGTTTCAGTGACAACAGCAATGGCTCTTCCCTTAACGATGGTCGTGCCGAGAAAGACCATGTTAAGTCGGTCGGCGACTGCTGTTTGTTCTGGAAGAAGAATGGTGTAGTTCTTCGAAACAGGAAGCGACTCTCCAGTGAGGAGAGATTCATCAACTCGCAAATTATAAGCTTCTAGGAGGCGTGCGTCAGCTGGAACGGAACTTCCTTGTTCAAGTCTAATGATGTCTCCGGGAACTAGTAATCGTGCATCAATTTCTTTCCATTTTCTTCCTCTAAGGACGATTGCCTTGGGTACTGTCATTCGCTTTAGGGCTTCTAGTGCCTTCTCGGCCTTGAATTCCTGATAAAATCCAAGGACTGCGTTGATCAAGACAATGACCGTGATGGCAATGGCATCAATGAACAGTTCGGGGTCGGGTTTGGTGCCTTCAATGATACCACTTCCTAAGATGCTGCTGATGATTAATGAAATGATGAGGATGATTACTAGCATGTCCTTAAACTGCTCAAAGAAGATCTTGAGGGGAGACTGCTTGCTTTCTAGAAGAATTTCATTTCTCCCATACTGTTGAAGGCGTCTGGCAGCGTCGGTCTCATCTAATCCCTTTTCCGGTGTGACATTAAGGATCTTGAGCACTTCAGTCTCTGGGATTGCATGCCAAGCTTTTTTCATGTGTCTGTTCACCATGATATCATCTTTTTGTCTTGAATATAAAAGCTTTCTTTAATACAAAGTGGAAAAGAGTATAATCGTCTATTTACCAGTCTTTTAGGTAAAAGAGCCGATTTTTTGGTGTTGATGTGTTGAACGTGTTGAGTGTTTTCATCATCACTTGAGGAAATGGGTCATCTTACGTTCACGGTGGATGAATAATGAGTGGTCGTGTCGTGAGCATTCATGATTTTGGTGAGGATATTCAGCACTTTGTCAGTTCTTCATTAAGCTTTTGTTGTTGAGATAAATGATGAATGTTCGCTAATCACCGTGATGAAAGAAAGATAATGAAAGATAAAGATAATGAAAGATACAGTGGATAGAAGATGAAGATATAAAAACCATTGTGCTTACTGGTGCATAGACAAAATATCGATGAAGGGAATGCAGATGGGAAGAAGAAAGAGACGGCGCGTACGTCCAAGACCTAAACCACAATTGCCAACTGAATTTGAATGTCCAGCTTGCATTGAGCCATCACGAGTGCCAACTGTTCAAGTCTTAATTGACCGCAAAAAAAAGGTCGCAGAAATTGTATGCAGCAAGTGTGGCCTTCATGAAACAAGGACCATTAAAAAATTGGATGAGCCGGTAGATGTATACGGAGATTTTCTGGATGAATATTATGCTCGTTTAGAAGAAGAGGAAAGGGAAGAAGAAGTGGCTGCTTGAACGAGGGATTGCTAATCGTTATTGGAGTATGATCGACCTTGATGAAGCCTTTCCTTATTTTTTCACGGTCGAAAAAATATTATCACTTTTGTCGTGGCGATAAGATTGGACATCAGTACAATTCCAGAGATAAAACCTCATTTATACAGAGTTTCCGAACGTTTATTAGGTGAATTAGAGGGACACGTGACAACTTATCTTCAACGACATTCAGAAGTATGCGATTTAAAAGCCGTGTTATGGGGAACGTTGTCATTAATGCGTAGCCGGTCCACCACGTTAACTGAACGAGATTTAATGGAACTTACTTATTTAGCGGCGAGAACAGCTTTTTTTGTGGGTGAGCTTGTCATTCTTGATGATCTCGTTGAACAGTATCCATACAGTGTTGGTGCACGCTTGTTTGGTGCTTTATCTCTCGCTTTTCAAGCCGAAGTTGGAAGCGCCATTCGACAAGTTCAGTTGTTATCTATTACTAATGACGAATTCTTGCAAGCGGAAAAATTAGCTATCTCTGGATACCTGCATTCAATGCGGAGAAAAATTCGTCCTGTGTTGCGTTATGCACGTGAAATAGAGGTGTTAGCAAGAAAAGACCCCCTCATCAAGGAGCATGTCCTTCCTTTCATTCTCATTCGTAAGCTCTATCTTCTTCGCTCAGAAAAATCTCTTCGGGGAAGAGTAACCAAGGAATTGAAGAACATTTTACCCTCTCTAGAGAAATTGCGACATCGTTTTTTCATTGCGAAAGCTCACTTGCGATTGGGACAGCTTTATTTCAATCAGAATGAGCTTGAGTTAGCCTTCTATCATTATGATCAGTCGCTTGAATATGCACAGCTTATTGATTCACAACATTTACTCTCAATCATTTATAATCGAATTGGGATGTGGTACTTGAATCAGGCAAATTGGGAAAAAGCCAAGGAATGTTTTGAGAAATCCTTAGCTTATGCTTATAATTCAAATGCAGAATGGCTTTCAGCAGCTCCCCTAGTAAATTTGAGTCAATTCATGTGGATTAATAATCAGCAAGATGAAGCAATGCAGGCAGTGGAAAATTTCCGCGAGATTGCTGAAAAGGTCGGAGATCCTTACGATTGTTTAACTGCCTACAATATATTATCACAAATGAATGAAGTCATGGGCAACATTGAGTTGGCACGAAAATATCTTAGGAAGGCAATGAGTCTCATAACAGAACTCGAACGAGAAGATTGATTGTTTTTATGATCCGGATCCCTCATTCCTTCCATTTATTTTATATTTCGTCATCTGGCTCCACAGGCTCCACGGGAGTTATGGTGCCTTTTTCATTTTTGGCAGTAACTTCAATTTCGATATCAATGGCAAGTTCATTATCAGCAATTAGCTGTAAGTGTCCTAGCCCTTCCCTATTGATGTAAAGTTCCCAGTCGGTTATTCCTAGTTTTACTGTCACGACGTTTTCATCTTGTAATTGGTGGATGAAGTTCGTTAGTTCGTTTTCTGGAATCCGAAGATAAAATCGTGAAGAACTCGTTTTGTTGCCTTTTTTTTGTAATAATTGGAGAAATATTGATGAATTTCTTAGATTCTTTGCCTGTTGCTCTTCTCGTGGTCGGAGAATCTCTTCCAACGTGAGGAAAAAATAGTCATCCTTCTCTAGGATGCTGCTTGACACGATTTTCACCAATATGGTATGGTGATTAGAAACTTCTTGAATGATGTGAGAGAGAGCGTTGAAAGTAAAAGTAGTAGAATTTTGGTGTGTTGACAGTAATTTCAAGAAAATGGATCGTATTGGTAAGTTTTAAATGTTGATAATATGTTCGTGGCCTTTCTAAAGAAGAAAAGTGAAAAAAAGAACGTTTTAGGCATTAGCGATGTCGTGGTATGTCGTGGGTATTACGTGGTTTCTTTCTTGGTAATGGAGAGGATGCATCCCTTTTTCGTTCTTCTTATGCGTCCTTTGAACCCAAATTGCCGCGTGAATTCTTCGACGAATAAACCGCACCATATTTTACAAGGGAATCCAGATCCTACTAATCCTCTCTCCTTTAACCACTCGTATGGTGAACAGTGCAAGACTATGCCCAACGCGTGCCTCTCACTTGCTTCAAATACCGTGTGAGTTTGACCCATTAACTCACCGATAAATCCCATTGCATCCATTACTTCTTCTGCCGTGAGTTTTCTTATTTCTTTTTGGATTTTGTTGAGTAATTCTTCCTCGGTCTTGATGTTTTCGCCATTCATGACTGGAAGGTCTAATTGCCTTGCAATGATGTTAAAAATCCTAGAGTTATAATCATCGATTAGGTATTGCGTGTACTGAGGTAGCAAGTGTTCATCATCAGATTCCTTGAGAAATTTGATGGTTCTTCCAATATCTAGTACCCAGTTTTTTATAGCCTCGAGCCACCGTTTTTCTAGTTCCACAACTTCCGACATCGTTACCGCTTTACGTTGTTACTACATCTTTATTAATCATGCGGCGGGGTCATAAAAATGAGAAATGAAGATAGGTTTTGTTGATGTTCGAAAATGAGACAGCTTTTTCGTTAGAGAGATTGGAATTACTTCGTTTTTTCATCCCAGCACTGGGTTTATGGATGAATGCTGGCATATTTTTACTTGTTTTTGCGATTCCCCTCCTTGAAATTGCAGAATTTGACTTGAAGACCCCAATACTTGGATCTGGAAATCAAGTACTCTTCGTTGCACAATTGCTTTCTTGGTTATCTCTTTGTTTATTCGGACATTATATGGATAAAGAACGGTTCAATCTAGACCCTTGGATCATCATCTCCTTATTTGGGGTTTCCATTGGAATGTTCATGTTATTTCTTATTCCAAATTTTGTCGTTGGCGTGATGGCTTATTTCATTCTAGGAATTAGCATGGGTCCGTTAGCCATCGGCTTGGTTGAGATTTATGATGAATTAGTAGACTGGCGTCGCCGCAGTAGGACTTTTAGCATCGTGATTATAGTTTTTTCTCTCATTACCGTGGGAGAGCTTTTAATTGTCAGATTCATCGTGCCACTTCTTCATGTTCTTCCCTTACTGGGATTCTTTAATTTTTTTCTAGGTGTTTGTTACTTGTATGTCTCCTTTCGATTTCCTAAGACCTATCATGATCGTGTTTTGCCTTCCGTGAGGCTATCTGGATACAAGGAATTCCCCGTGGATCTCTTTACTTGGAAGAGCATTCTTAGTCGTCCTTCAGTGCGGAGCTATGCTATTAGCCATTCGTTGATTTATTTCGTGATTGGCGTCACGACAACCTCCGTGATTGCTGCTGGTGTTAACACGCTGGGTGTGACAAGTGCACGAATTGAATTTTGGATGGTCGCGTTGTTGTTTGATGGTATGTTTGTCCTCTTATCGGGAATTCTTTCTGATAAAATAGGAAGAAAATCAATGATCATTCTAGGAACGTACGTGATTGGCGTTTCAGGATTCGTTCAAGGGTATCTCGCTGAGGTTGGTGTCTTAGCTTTCTATTTATCAGCAATGGGATTCGGGATAGGATTTTCATTCATACATGTAACATTAGATTCATCTGTTTGGGCAGATCTCGCACCAAGATCCGCAACTGGAAAATATTATGCGATTGCCTATGTCTCGCTCATCTTTGGGCTGGGATGGGGCATTTTCGTGGGATTATACTATTTCCCGACCAATAATTTATTGATCACGGGTATTTTCATCTTGTTAGCCTCTTTTATGGCTACTTTTCCCTTATTCTGGGTAGAGGATAGCTATCCGCCTTTGGATCCTATGCTCCTGATGGTCATGCTTGAATCTGGTGTTTTGTTGTTGTATCATGCCTTTCATCCTGACTTGTTAGTGCGTGAGACTGTAAGTAGCGAAGAAGAGGAAGAAAATGAGTCATATCTTTCACTTCCCTTGATTGCTAGCGCATTTTCAGCAATCATTTCTTTTAT